>JAPWUW010000016.1 GCA_028275325.1 Anaerolineae bacterium
CTGCACGACGCTGACCCCATGTTGCTACCACAGATGGGCCGCGCCTTTGGGTTTGGCGCGCCGACGGGGATTGGCTTCCTCCCAGAGGCATCTGGGATGTTGCCAGACCCCGCCTGGAAGGCGGCGGTCGGAGAACCATGGTTCGCGGGGGATTCCGTCAACCTCGCCATCGGCCAAGGGTGGTTATTGGCTACTCCGCTTCAAGTGGCGGCAATGATGGCCGCAGTGGCAGGGAGTACCGGTTGGCGCGAGCCTTACCTTGCCAAAGAGTGGCTCACCTCTGCTGGCGCAGCCGAGGTGGTGCCAGTGCCTGAGCCGAGGCCACTGCCCCTAGAAGAAAGGCACCTTCAGGCGCTGCGCGAAGCCCTGGCTGAGGCTTGCAGTACGCCTCTGGGGACAGCCTATGGGGCCTTGGGTCATCTGCGGATCACCACTGCCGGCAAGACGGGCACAGCGGAAAACCCGCCAAATGAGCCACACGCCTGGTTTGCTGGCTATGCCCCTGCTGATAGCCCTGAGCTTGCCGTTGCTGTGGTCATCGAAAACGGCGGGCAGGGATCATTGGTAGCGGCGCCTCTTTTTGGCCGTATCGTCGAGCGGTTCGCAGGGAGTTAGCTGCCATGCCGGATCGCCTGCCTTCCAGCTTCCGCAGCCGCCTGGATTTCGAGCAATGGGAACAGGAGTGGCTTGCACCCTGGGCCATGAAAAGCAAGGACTCCCGCGGGCGCGATTATCCCGACCCCGAAAAGCCGTATCGTTCCGCCTTCCAGCGCGATCGGGATCGAGTCGTACATACTACAGCCTTCCGTCGGCTCGAGTACAAGACACAGGTTTTCGTAAGTTACGAGGGGGACTACTACCGCACGCGCCTGACCCACACCATCGAGGTTGCTCAGATCGGGCGCACAATAGCCAGGGCGCTGCGAGCCAATGAGGACCTCGTCGAGGCCATCGCCATGGCCCATGACCTGGGCCATACCCCGTTCGGGCACAGTGGGGAAGAAGCGCTCCACGAGCTCATGGCCGATCACGGCGGGTTTGATCACAACCACCAGGCCTTGCGCCTCGTGACGAAGCTCGAGCGCCGCTACCCGGATTTCCCGGGCCTCAACCTCACCTGGGAGGTGCGCGAGGGCATAATAAAGCACAAGACTGAGTACGACAAGGGCAACTGCGGGCCAGAGTTTGAACCTCACAAGGCCCCTACTGTCGAAGCGCAGATTGTCAACTGTGCCGATGAGATCGCCTACATGACTCACGACCTCGATGACGGGCTGCGCGTTGGCCTGCTCGACCCCAAGGATCTCCACGAGCTTCCACTGTGGCGCCTGGCACTCAAGGAGGCGGGCGTAACCGCCGAAAGAGTGGACGAAATCGGGCGCCATCGCGTTGTGCGCCGGCTCATAGACATTGAAGTCACTGACCTTATTATGACGAGTGCGACAGCGCTGAGCCAGCACGACCCACGGAGCCCGGAAGACGTCCGCTGCCTTGGCCGCAGTATCATCGGCCATTCTGGTGAGCTTGAGGCCCTGAACCGCGAGCTCAAGGACTTCCTGCTGCAAAAACTTTACCGCCATTGGCAGGTCTTGCGCATGGCCAACAAGGCGCAGCGTTTTGTCCGCCAGTTGTTTCAGGCCTACGTGGCAGAGCCGCGGCAGCTACCCGATTCCGTTCAGCATGCGATTGAAGAGCATGGCCTGTACCGCGCCATTTGCGATTACATTGCCGGCATGACAGATCGCTATGCCCTGCAAGAGTACCGCAAACTGTTCGACCCCGACGTCTCGATGGCCTGAGCTCTCATGGGCGCGGTATCAGTGAGCCTTGTCGTTACGGTCAAGAACGAAGCTGAAACTCTGCCCGAGCTCCTCACCTCAATAGAGGCTCAGTCCCGCCTGCCAGACGAGGTTATCTTCGTCGACGGCGGCTCCACTGACGGTACCTTCAAGCTGCTGCAGGAATGGGGGGAGCGTCAGCGCTACCCGGTGCGAATCCTCCAAGAGCCGGGCTGCAACATCGCCCGAGGCCGCAACCTCGGCATTGCAGCAGCCTCCGGCACAGTCATTGCCGTCACGGATGCGGGCGTGCGTCTTGAACCCCAGTGGCTGGCCTGCCTTGTCAGGCCTTTCGAACAAGCCAACCCTCCAGAAGTCGTTGCTGGCGTCTTTAGAGGGCAAGCCAGTGGAACCTTCCACACGGCGATGGCGGCCGCAGTTCTCCCGGAGCCAGAGGAGCTTGACCCCTGTCGATTCTGGCCTTCCAGCCGCTCTGTCGCCTTCACCAAGGGAGCCTGGGAAGCTGTGGGCGGTTACCCTGAATGGGCAAGTTTCTGCGAGGACCTTCTTTTCGACATGGCGCTCGCGGCCGCCGGTAAAGCCTTCGCGTTTGCGCCCAAGGCCCTCGTCCACTTCCCCCCGCGGCGCACGCTTCATGCTTTTTTCCGCCAGTACCGCAATTACGCGATGGGCGACGGCCAGACCGGCCTGTACCTGAGCCGCCATCTGGCTCGCTATGCCACCTACCTTGGCCTGGTGCCGCTGCTTCTCCTGGCTTCCATACACTTCAGCCCGCTTTGGCTCCTGGGCTACGCGGTTGGCGGCGCGCTGTACCTCAGGCGCCCGCTTCTCAGGCTTGCCCGCCGCACGCAAGGCTTCCCTTTTGCGGCGCGCCTGGCGGCCTTCCTCTGGCTCCCCGTGATTAGGATCTGTGGTGACCTCGCGAAGATGCTGGGCTATCCGGCCGGCTTGCCAAGAGGGCTGCTCCTGCGCAATCTTAACCGGCGCTATCGAGCCGGGCGGCTGCGCCGCATCGGCCAGTGATCTGTAGCCAGCCTAGTTCCAACCAAGTGTAAGGAGCATAAACTCAATTCCTGGTAGGAGGCATGCGGCTTGAACGGCGAACATACCTGGAACGAGATCGTAAGCCAGCCTGAGGTCTGGCGCGCAGCCATTGCAGCCGGGGCGCAGTCAGCTCCCCAGCTGCAGCCCATTCTCCGGCACCCCGGAGAAGCCCTGGCCATAGGGTGTGGATCCACCCACTACCTTTCCCTTGCGGCTGCCCCTCTTGCCAACCGCTTCTTGCCTGGCCGGTGGTACGCTCTCCCCTCCTCGGAGCTGTACCTCTTCCCGCGGCATCACCTGCCGCGCAAAGAAGGTGCCCTTGTCGCCTTCTCGCGCTCCGGCGAGACAACCGAGACCGTGCTTGCAGTCCGGGCGTTCCAGCAGAGCCTTCGGGGGCCCACGCTCACGGTTGGCAACTATCCAGAAAGCACCTTGGCACGCGAGTGCGACGTCGCTCTCATCATCCCGCAGGGGCAGGAGAAAAGCATCGCGCAGACGCGCAGCTTCACGAGCATGTTGCTTGCTTTCGAGGCCGCTCTGGCCGCCACGACAGGGGATGCGGAATTCATGGCCTCGCTCGAACGCCTGCCATCGCTGGCGCAAGCCTTGCTGGACAAGGCAAGCGACTTAGCGTCCTCACTTGGCAGGGATATGAGCCTGGACACTTTGATCTTTCTCGGTTCCGGGCCCTTTTACGGCATTGCTTGCGAGGCCATGCTGAAAATGAAGGAGATGTCCCTCTCGCACTCAGAAGCCTACCACTATATGGAGTTCCGGCACGGACCCAAATCCATCGTCAGCGAGGGGACGCTGATCTGTGCTCTGCTCTCAGACACGGCAGCAGCCGAGGAGCTCAGGCTACTCGGCGAGATGCGCTCTCTGGGTGCCACAATCCTTCTTGTCTGCCCAGAGCCGCCGGCGCAGAACCCGGCCCAGCTCACTCTCGCCACCGGCAGCGGGGTGTGCGAGGAAGCGCGGCTCGCTCTGTCCCTTCTGCCCTTACAGGTGCTTGCCTACCAGCGGGCGATCGCCAAGGGCCTTGACCCCGACTGCCCGACCCACCTGGACGCTGTTGTGCGGCTGTAGGGAGCCCCTCATGATTGACTTTCACACCCATCCCTTGCTGGTCGAAGAGTTCGTCGCCAAAGATCCCGAGCTGCTGCGGGCTTCCCAAGAGGTGTTTTTCATTCGCAACCGGCTGCAGCCGCTCCAGACTTTCCACCTGGAACTCGAGGTGTCTGGGCTACAGAAGGCTATTATTCTGCCTGTCGACGCGCGCAGCGCCAGGGGGTGCCGGCTTTTCAGCAACGAACAAATTGCTGAGCTTTGTCGGGTTAGTGGCCGGTTCATCGGCTTCGCGAGCGTCGACCCTCTGCAGCGCCAAGCGCCGGATGAGTTGGAACGGGCAGTTCGGCTCCTGGGGCTGCGAGGGCTGAAGCTGCACCCCAGCATGCAGGGGTTTTCGCCCGGGGACCGCGAGGTGGCCTACCCCGTGTACGAGGCAGCTGCAGCGCTTGGCATTCCAGTGTTGATTCACTGCGGCATGACCTGGGCGCCTGGATGCAAATCCGTCAACCCTATGGAGCTTGAGAGCGTTGCCTGCGACTTTCCCTCCCTGAAGCTCGTGATCGCCCATTTCGGCTGGCCTTGGGTGCACGAGACGGCGATGTTGCTGCTCAAGTACGAGAACCTATTCGCGGACACGTCCTGCCTTTACTTCGATGCTCCGTGGGAGTTCATGCGCCACATTTTTGGCGAGCGTTTGCCGCTCACGCTTGTTGAGCGCAGCCTGAGGCACAAGGTTCTCTTTGGCTCGGATTACCCGCGGGTGGAGATAAAGAACATGGTCCGTGCCCTCAGGCAAGTCGGCCTCTCGGATGGAGCCCTCGAGCTTATCTTTGCCAAGAATGCGCTCTGTGTTCTCGGGGAAAGGGAGGGCAGCTAAAGGTGATCGTGCGCACAGTTAGGCTTGTGGTGCAAAGCCGCAAAGAGCAGGAACTGATAGACATCACGCCCGCAGTGGAACAGGTAATTGCCGAAAGCGGTGTCCAGGAAGGGCTAGTCAGCGTGTTCACCATGCACACATCCTCCGGCATCATTGTCACCGAGGGGCTTCCTTGCCTGGAAGAGGATATCATCGCTCACCTGAGCAAGCTCTGCCCCTCCGAAGGCGATTACCTGCACCGCCGCTACTTGAGCATCGATGGCCGAGTGGGCTTCAATGCCGACGCGCACCTCAAGAGCGTGCTCGGCGGCATCAGTGCTTCCTTCCCTGTGGTCTCAGGCAGGCTGCTCAAGGGCAGCCGTCAGCGCATCTACTTCGCCGAGTACGACGGGCCCCTCAGCCGAGAGTACGTTGTGCAGGTGATGGGCAAGTAGAACCCAAAGCGCCGCCCTGTACCAGGGGCAAGCAAATGGGCGCCGCTAGCATGCTGCGGTGTAGGTTGATGGCATACTCTTTTTGGCCCCAGGTGGGTTCCCTGGCTGCCTGAGAACTTCCGAACACTATCTGCAGTTTGGCGCGGCTCTGAGCTGTACGAAGGGCTCGTGCCGATGCTGCAGCCGCGCCTCAGCTTCTCAGGTGGCCCCTCCGTCCCCCGCTATGTGGGTACGCCCCGCGAGGCCCATGCCAATGGCAGCCAGTAGAGCGCCCGCCGCGACAAACAGCTCGGGCGAGGTGAGTGGGCGCGCTGCCTCCGCCCCGACCACCGGCAGTATAGATGGCGTGCCGGCCGGAGGCGGGGGAGGCGCCGGAGGAGAGCTCGCCTGCCCGCTCGTCTGGGAATCAGCAGCGAGCTTCGTGGGGGTGCCCAGCACAGCTATAGGCGTCACCGGGCGCAACGTCGGGGTCGGCGTCACAGTCGCCGTCGGCGTGAGTGTTGGCGTTATGGTTGGGGTTGGCGTTGGCGTTCCTGTCTCCGTAGGTGTGGGCGTAAGAGTCGGTGTATAGGTCGCCGTGGCCGTTGGCGTCCACGTTGGCGCATCTGTAGGTGTTGGCCGGGGGGTTGGCTCATCGGCCAGTGCTGAAAGCGGAAAAACGCACGCCAAGCACACCATAAGGCCGACCAACACAGCCCGTCTTACCAGGAGGCCGTGCAACAAGCAAGAACATGCGAACATTTTATCTTGTCCTCTGCCAGTCCACCCTGTACTTCTGCAGGCCATTCTGGCAACCCCGACTGGTCTCGAAAACGATTATCTCCGAAGCTGGCTGGCCATTCTCGACCACTTGCAGGTACCAGCGGGCCGCGACCGGTTCTGCTGCCACCTGGATCACGTAATTGCCGTCTGCATCCGTCCCCGGAGAGAGCAAGTCCAGGCCCTGCTCGTTCCAGAAATGCAGCTGCACGCCCTCAATGGGCAGGTCGGCAGCGCTCCAGACAACCCCGTAGACGCCTGTCCAGGCGCAATCTGGCCCGGCGTACATTGCCTTCACCACATAAAGCGGCGGCACCGGCGTCGAGGTGGGTCTCGGTGGAGGTGCTGGCAAAGGCGTTGCCGTCTCCGTCGGCGTGCTGGTGGCAGTCGGCGTTGCCGTGGCGGTGGGTGTCGGCGTGAGGGTAGCAGTGGCCGTTGCTGTGGGAGTCAGAGTCGGCGTGGGCGTCCAGGTCGGGGGCAATGTGGGCGTGGGCAATGCAACCGCTGCTTTGGCACCCTGGGGCGGGAAGGGGTTGAGCCGACTTCGCGGATTGGCAAATATCGCCCCATAATACAGCAGTACCCCCACTGTCACCAGGCCAACAAGAGCTATCCCAAAAGTATAGAGAAGGTCCTCGCGATTCCTCAGCAAGTGGTCGCCCTCCACTCCTCCGCCTCTTTGCGGCGCACCTCCAAGCCCGGGCATCTGGACTGGCTGAGATCACCGCTCCCAGTATGAGGTGTCTCAGCGCCCGGCGTCTGTAGTGTGCCCGTAAAGGCCGCGTAAAGTGAGCGTAAAGGGCATGCGCCCACAGTTCCTGCAAATCAGGTGCCACCAGGTGCTGTTGGCCCGGGGCCGCTCAGGCCAGCTCTGCGAGCAGCCCGTCGTGGTACGGCGCAAGCATCCTTGCCGGCAGGATGCTGTTGCGCAGGGGCAGATCAGCTTGGCAATAAGCGCGGATGTAGTTAGGCGTCAGCCCCACCCAGAGGTCGCCCTTTTTCTTCTCCCACAGGACTGGCATGCAGCGACCCACATACTGCCGCCGATACACAAGCGAAAGCTCGTTGGCCAACTCTCGCAAGAGCCTTGCGCGCCTTTCCCGTTCGGGGATCGGCACCTGACCATCCATACCAGCTGCAGGCGTGCCGGGCCTGGCCGAATACGGAAACACGTGCACGCGCAGAAAGCCAACACGCTTGAGCACGTCCACCGTGCACTGCAGGTCCTCTTCCGTTTCGCCCGGAAATCCGACGATGACATCCGTTGTCAAAGCCAGGTCCGGGATCGTGCCGCGCAGCGCTGCCACGAGATCCAGATACTGCTGGGCTGAATACCTGCGCCCCATAAGCCGGAGGACACGGTCGCTGCCGCTCTGCAATGGCAGGTGGAGGTGCGGGCACAAACGGTCGTCCTGCCACAGCGAGAGGTCCAGCCGAGCGGCATCCCAAGGCTCTATCGAGGAAAGGCGCAACCGGCGCAGCCTGCTATCCTGCAGGAGCAGCCGCACCAGAGAGGATAACGCTCCCTCACCGAGCCCAAGGTCAGCCCCATACTGCCCTAGGTGCACACCGGTGAGCACGATCTCCAGGTAACCATTTTCCAGCAGTAAGCTCACTTCGCGCCGGATATCCTCCGGAGTGCGGCTTCGTTGTGGTCCGCGTAGGCGCCAAACGATGCAGTAGGAGCAGCGGTTGTCACAGCCATCCTGGATGCGCACGAACGCCCGTGTCCGGCTCCGCTCTGAACCTGCACCGGGCTGGCCACCGGTGGGCTCAGCAAGCATTGCTGCGTCCTCCAGGGCCTTGCGCTTTTCGTCCATGGGAAGCACAACAATGCCAGGCTCCTTCACCCCGCCAAGCGTGCTATCAAGCTCGGCATAGCAGCCCATCACCAGAACCTGCGCCTGCGGGGCAGCCCGCCGCAACCGACGCACCAGCCGGCGCGACTTGCCCTCGGCTTCCGCCGTCACGGCGCAAGTGTTAACGACGACAAAGTCGGCCTCTTGGGGCAGCGGGACGACGCCGTGCCCGAGCATTTCAAGCTGCCTGCCCAGAGCGGCCATCTCCGCCTGGTTCAGCCGGCAGCCAAGCGATGTCAAGTAGTAACGCGCCATGGGTTTTCCGTCTTGGGGTAAGGCTGGTGACGAGCGCTGTGCTGCCAGGAAAACGATGGCCTCCCGCCGGCGGCAAGGAGGCCGCTGATTCGCCCTCTAGTGGATGGGCCCGCCTGGATTCGAACCAGGAACCAACCGGTTATGAGCCGGCCGCTCTGCCGTTGAGCTACAGGCCCGCAGAGCCACCCATCGGATTCGAACCGATAACCTGGCGCTTACGAAGCGTCTGCTCTACCGTTGAGCTAGGGTGGCAACACTTGCGCTTCACATTATAACGCCCACCCCTTGCCTCGGCAATACAGCTAGGCCGCTTCAGGGTGAAGGCAAGCAGCTTCGCATAACCTCACTTGTAGGCGATTTCATACCCGGGCGGCACCAGCTCCACCCAGGTCTGGCCAGGCTTCAGGCAGAGCTCCCTTCCGGAAGAATCGAGGAAGCGCGTCATCTCCTTCTTGCCGTTGCGCTCCCAGAAGCCCTTCAGCACAACGCCATCCCGGAACAACCACGCCTCCCCCCTGCCCGTCATGACGATGCGTATCGAGGTCGCCCCGTTCGTATCCTCGACGATATCCGTCTTCTCGTGCGGGACAAACTGCACTATGACATTGCTGGCTGAGAGCTGCTTGCCACTTTCCCTGTCAAGGTGCGGCGCACCCTGCACCCAGCGCAAGTAACGCCCGCTGCTTTCATCGTACTGGAAGGTCACGGCACTGGTGGCGGGGTAAGGTATGCTCACTTCCTTGGCCATCTCGCCCGCTGGCACTTCTTGTGAAAAGCAGAATCCGCGCAGCTGCACCGGCCGCTCCCACCCCTTTGCGCTCAGGTACTCGCGGATCGCCTTGCCGGTAGTATGCAGCCGGCCCATCCATCCGAGGCTGTTGATGTAATAGTAAGGCTGTGGGTGGAAGAACTCATCCAGGTTTACGAAGTCCTCCTGGCTGATCAGCCAGCGCACCCGGTCGCTTGCCCCAGAGTGGACCAAAGCTCCCTGGTACTGGTTGGCAAGCTCTATGTTCACAAGCCTCGCGCTGCGTATTGGGCCGATCGTCTCCGGGTCAGTGCCGAGATAGATGGCCGTCAGGCGCGTGACCCACCACCCATCCATGATGTCTTCGTACACGATATCAGCCTGCGCCAAGCCCGCCTGCGGCCGAATCTGCGGATCGTTGCCTATCCGCGCCAGGATTGGCAACCGCTGCAAGTTAGCTGGTGGCACAGCAAGCCCAGTGAGCGGGTTCACGGACGGGTTGCGGGTGGCCGTCGGCGTGCGCGTTGGGGTACCAGTAGCGGTCGCTGTGAGGACCCTTGTTGGGCTCGGTATCCGGGTAGGCGTTCGCGTCGGCGTGGGCGTAGTGGTGGGCACCGCGCTTCTTCCGCAGCTAGCCGCAAGCAACCCGAGCAAAGCGAGCAAGCAACCGGCACAGAGGAGCATCAGGAACCTGTTAGGACGCATCACTCAGTCCCTCCGGAGTTTGCCTTGCCTGCCAGCACAGGCCCAATGTAACATACGGCCCGTGGCAGCGCACAAAGCAGTGAAGATACTTCCTTCCATACTTTCAGCCGATTTTGCTTGCCTCGGCGCTCAGGTGGCAGCTGCGGAAGCAGCCGGCGCGGATGCCATCCATGTGGATGTCATGGACGGCCATTTTGTGCCGAACATCACCGTTGGCCCTTTGGTCGTGGAAGCCCTCCGGCGCAGCTGTTCGTTGCCGCTGCAGGTGCACCTCATGATCACCGAGCCAGATCGCTACGCCCCCGAGTTCATTGCAGCCGGCGCCTCCAGCATCTTATTCCACGCCGAAGCCACCGCCACTCCATACCGGCTCCTGAGTGAGATCCGCAGGAGCGGTGCCCTTGCCGGCGTTGTCCTCAACCCGATGACCCCTGCTATACAACTTGACGAACTTGTCCCTCACGTGGATCTGGTCCTGCTGATGACGGTCGAGCCTGGCTTCGGTGGGCAGCAATTCATCCCCACCATGTACGCCAAGATCGCGCGCGTGCGAGCGTTCCTCGACGAACGAGGCCGGCAAGAGCTCGATCTGGAGGTCGACGGTGGGGTCAACTTGAGCACAGCGCCGGCGTTAGTGCGGGCCGGCGCCAACGTGCTTGTCGCCGGCGCCGCTATCTTCCAGGCCAGCTCGATCGCCAAGGCCATCGCCGAACTGAGGGCTGCCGCCGAGCTTGGCCTGAAACAACCAACGGGCCGAGGCGCCTAGGGGAGCAAATGTCCTTTCTTGAGGCACTTGGTGCAAACAACGACCTGCTGGCTTCGGCCCCCAACTATGACAGTCGTCCTTTGCAGGTTCGGCCGGAACTTGCGCTTGGTAGCATGCTTGCTATGGCTCACGCGATTGCCGAAAGCTGTTGTCTTGCCGCACACAGCACACTTCGCCAACTCCACTCACCTCCCTCTTGTTGTTTGTTGCCAGGAATATCGCGGCACCAGAGCCTCGAAAAGATAGCACAGGGGCTGAGCGCGCAGCAATTGGCGCTCGTGGCGGCCACGCTCTTGCCGCACAAAGGGTGATGCCATATGGGCCCGACCGGAACCGTGGAGATAGCGCAGGGCGCGCTCGCCACGATCGTCCGCGAGGCGGCCTCGGAGTGCTATGGGGTTGTCGGGCTAGCGCCCAAGAACTGGGTGGAGCGCGCTTTGGTGAGGTTAGGCCGTCCTTTGCCAAGCCAGGGTGTGCTTGTCCGGCGAGAGGGCGATATAGTTGTCATTGAGGTCCACGTTGTCATCGAGTACGGCACCCGCCTCGTGACAGTTGCTCAGAACATGGTGAACGCCATCCGGTTTCGCTTCCAGCGCCAGTTGGGCCTCCAGCAGTTGCGGGTGAATGTTTTCATTGAGGATGTACACGTGACCCAACGGATGCCGAAGAGGTAGAGCTCGCGGCAATGGAAGAGGAGCTTATCACTCAACTTGATCCTGATGCTGGCTCAGTTCGTCAGGCAGCTGCTGGCGTCGACCAGCCTGGCTGCGATGGCCACGCCTTCGTAGCAGCGCTCGAGGCAGGGCTCACCTGGCTTGAGAACCATGCTGAGGCCATCAACGTCCTCAACGTCTTCCCGGTGCCAGATGGCGATACCGGCACCAACATGGTGCTCACCTTGCGAACAGCGGTCGCTGAAGCGAAGAGAGGCACCAGCCTCGACGAAATAGCCGCGCTTGCCGCGCGGGGGGCTCTCATGGGCGCGCGCGGCAATTCCGGGGTCATTCTCTCCCAGCTATTGCGGGGCTTTGCCCAGGCCCTCTCTGGGCAGAAGCGGCTGACCGCTCGGCTGCTCGCGGAGGCCTTCGCGGCCGCGAGGGATTTTGCCTACCAGGCAGTCATGCGCCCCGTGGAAGGCACAATCCTGACTGTCGCCAAAGAGGTCGCAGCTGCAACTGCGTTGGCCTGCCGACAGGAGAACGTCGACCTGCGCCAGGTCATCTCCGTTGCTAAAGACGCCGCGCGTCACGCCGTTGCGGCAACTCCTTCACTCTTGCCCCTCCTGGCTGAGGCGGGCGTCGTCGATGCTGGCGGACAGGGCCTGTTCTGCATCATCGAGGGGGTTTGGCGGTACCTGCATGGGATGCTGGTAGAACCAAACGGTGCCCTCATAGGCGAGGCGCACGTTGCTGCAGTCGGCTCCGATGGAGAGTACGGCTACGACACCCAGTTTCTCATCCACGGCGAGGGCCTCGACGTCGACGCCATCCGGGATGCGCTCTCCCAAATGGGCGAGAGTTTGCTTGTCGTCGGCGATAGCACCACCGTCAAGGTCCACATCCATACGCACCGCCCTGGCGACCCTCTCAATTATGCCGTCTCCATCGGCTCAGTGAGCGACGTGGTCGTCGAGAACATGCAGGCACAGTACCAACAATTCCTGCGCCAATCGCGGCCGCTAGAACGTGCGCAGCCGACAAAGCCCATCGGGATTGTCGCCGTGGCAATCGGGGATGGGTTGAAGCGCGTGCTGGACAGCCTCGGCTGCGACGCAGTGGTTCATGGCGGCCAGACGATGAATCCAAGCGTGGAAGAGCTCCTGGAGGCGATTGACTCGCTCCCACAGGAGCAGGTTCTCCTTTTGCCAAACAACGGCAACGTCATCATGGCCGCTCAACACGCGGCCAAACTCGCGACAAAGCAAGTACTGGTCGTGCCAACTCGCACGATACCGCAGGGGATCAGCGCACTCCTGGCTTACAACTACGAGCTGGGGCTTGAGGAAAACCTCGCCAACATGGCTGAGGCCGCCAGGGCTGTGCGCACTATTGAGCTCACGCTCTCCACAAGGGCAGCCAAGCTCGGGAACGTGCGCGTGCGCCAAGGAGATTTTATCGCTTTGCTGGATGAAGAGCTGGTGGCGGCCGGTTCCAACCCGAGCCGCGTGCTGCTTGCAGCGCTGAACAGAGCGGAGGCAAGGAATGGCGAGGTGGCCACGATCTACCGCGGCGCAGAGGCCACGCCTGAGCTCCTGAGCTCGGTCATGAGTGTCTTTGCCAAGCACTTTCCACACCTCGAGGTAGAGGTTGTGGAAGGCGGCCAGCCCCACTACCATTTCATCATTGCCGTGGAGTAGCGAGGCAACCATGACCAGGATCCGCATCATAACCGACAGTGGAGCAGAGCTCACGCCCGAAGAAGCGGCCTCTTTGGGTGTCACTGTTCTGCCCCTGCGCTATGCAGTGGGCAACCTCGTCTACCAGGAAGGCGTGGACATCTCCGCCGAGAGATTGCTCTGCCTCATCGCTGAGGGCAAGAGCGTTCGTGCCCTGCCTCCCTCAACTCCGGATATCACGAGCGCCCTAGAGTCTGTGGCAAGGGCCGGGGAAGTGGCGCTCTGCCTCCACACGGCTGGCGGCCTGGTTCAGGTGGCCGAGCCCGTGCGGGAAGTGGCGGAAAACCTGTTTGGTAAGGCGCGCATCGAAATAATAGACACGCTTGCCGCTTCCTACGCCCTGAGGCGAATTGTGGAGGCCGCAGCTGCGCGAGCCAGAGCCGGCGCAAACATCTCCGCAGTTACGCAGGTCGTGCGCAGCATGATGTCCCGGGTCTACACGGTCTTCTACGTGGAGCGATTTGAATATGTCGAGGAGACAGTACAGATCCAACCAGCGCAAGCGATCCTCGCTTCGCTCCTCGGGCTGAAGCCGCTCGTCGTGCTCGAGGATGGACACCTCATCCCTCTTGAGAAGATCACTCCTCGCACGACACCAGTGGACAAGCTGACCGACTTCGTCCTGGAATTTGCCACTGTTCGCGAGCTCGCTATTCTCACCGGGCCCAAAGAGCCAGATTTCCCCTTGGCGGCGCTCCAAGAGCGCCTGCACCAACAGCTGCCGGAGGTGCCGCTGGAATCCCACGCGTTCGGCCCACTTGTGGCGTCAAAGGTTGGCCCGAGCTCGGTAGGGCTCTACGTCTTTGAGGGGTTGGACCCTGGAATCTAGCAAGGTGTGGCTGGCTGTGACGCCGGAGTCTGTGCGCAAGTTGGGCAACATCCTGCGAGCCGAGCGCGATCGCGGCTACGATGATGGCGCTGTCATGGGTGGAATGCTGGCCTTTCTCTCCCACTGGCAGGAGGCGGCCAGAGAGGATGGCCTTCCTGAGGAGGTCATCCAGAAAGTGCTGGGGTTCCTTTCCCAATACGCAGAGCTCCCCGAGAGCAGCCGCGCCCAGGCCATACGCAATGTGGTCGAAGCGCTCCATGAGGCTGGCCTGATCCGGAAGGTGGACTCGGCGCAGCCGCAGCAGGAAGCAGCCGCTCGAGCTCAAGCGCTCTCGTGGAATCAGCCCGTGACGGCGGTGCCCGGCGTGAGCAAGGTGAGAGCGGCCCAGCTTGCGAGATTGGGCGTGTTCACGGTGCAGGACCTGATCCACCTCTTCCCGCGGCGCTATGAGGATTACAGTGCCCTCAAGCCGATCGGCGACGTCCGCTATGGCGAGGAAGTTTCCCTTGTGGCCACTGTTGTCGATGTTACCAGCCGCATTGCCCGCACCGGCCGCCGCGTCACGACCGCGTTACTGCGGGATGCCACAGGCACCATTCAGGCAGTCTGGTTCAACCGCAAGGCCTTGGAGCAGCGCCTCAGGCCAGGGAGGGAGATCGTCGTCTCCGGGCGGGTGGGTCAGTTTCTTGGCTACCTCACGCTGGAGTCCCCGGAGTGGGAGCCCCTCTCGCGCGAACACCTGAACACAGCCCGCATCGTGCCCCTTTACCCCCTGACCGAGGGCATAACCCAGCGCGTAATGCGGCGCATCGTCCACGACGCGCTGCAGACCTTCTTGCCAGGCGTCGAGGACCACCTCCCAGAGTACCTGCGCAGGGAACTTGCGCTAATGCCGCTGCAGGAGGCGCTTGCCGCCATTCACTTCCCAGCGAGCTGGCAGGAGCTGACGCTCGCGCGCGAGCGGCTGGCTTTCGACGAGTTTCTCATGCTGCAGTTGGGCATGTTGCGGCGCAAGCGCGCCGCTCAGGCAGGCCACAGCCAGCCCCTCGTTGTGACTGACGACTGGCTGGAACGGTTTTGCGCTGCGCTCCCCTTTGCCCTTACTGCCGCGCAGAAGCGGGCCCTGCTCGAGATTCGCGCTGACCTTGCTCGGGCTAACCCGATGACGCGGCTTCTGCAAGGGGACGTCGGCTCAGGCAAGACGGTTGTCGCCCTGGCAGCCATGCTGATAGCCGTGGCCAACGGCCGGCAGGCAGCGCTCATGGCGCCAACGGAAATCCTGGCCGAGCAACACTACCGCACCATCAGCGCGCTGCTTGCGAACATGCCCGATGAGCTGGTTCGCGGCGTGCGTGTCTGCCTGCTCACAGGTGGTCTAACGCCCGCTGCAAAGGAGCAAGCCCGCCAGGCCATAGCTTCCGGCGAGGCGCAGATCGCCATCGGCACGCACGCACTTATCCAAGAGGACGTTGAATTCAAGAACCTTGCCCTGGTTGTCGTGGACGAACAGCACCGCTTCGGGGTGGAACAAAGAGCCCTCCTGGAGGCAAAGGGAGACGCGCCGCACCTGCTTGTCATGAGCGCCACACCTATCCCTCGCAGCCTTGCGCTCACCCTCTACGGTGACCTGGACCTCAGCATCATAGACGAACTGCCGCCCGGCAGGCAGCCTGTGCTCACGCGCTGGTTTGGCGAGAGGGAGCGCGAGCGCATCTACGCCTTTGTGCGCAGCGAGGTGCGGCGCGGCGGCCAGGCATTTGTCATCTGCCCCGTCATCGAGAGCAACGACGACGAAGAGGTGCGTTCGGCGGTGGAGGAGTATGAGCGATTGCAGAAGCAGGTGTTCCCAGATCTGCGCGTGGGCCTGCTGCACGGCCGCCTTAGCGCTCAAGCCAAGGATGAGGTGATGCAGGCGTTTGCGCGCGGCGAGCTGGACATCCTCGTTTGCACATCAGTCGTGGAAGTGGGCATCGATGTGCCACGGGCTACAGTCATGGTGGTCGAGGATGCGCACCGCTTTGGTCTAGCACAACTGCACCAGTTCCGCGGTCGAGTGGGCCGCGGTGACCGCAAGTCGTACTGCATATTGCTCTCGGATGCGGCGGGAGAGCTCGGAGAACAGCGCCTCAAGGCCATTGAGACCGAGCACGACGGGTTCCGCCTGGCGGAGATCGACCTCCAGCTGCGTGGTCCGGGCCAGTTCTTCGGCGTTCGCCAGAGCGGCATGCCGGATCTGCGCGTGGCCAAGCTGAGCGACTTGCGCACTTTGGAGCGCGCCCGCCGAACCGCAGAGCGGATCCTGGAGCAGGATCCCACGCTGGAGCGCCCAGAGCACCGCAGCCTGATCCAGGCCCTGCAGCGCTTCTGGGGCAGCGGGATCCCCGCAGTCTAGTGCCAAAAGGAGACCTGGCTATGCATGTGGCCATATATCCGGGGACGTTTGACCCCTTGCATTACGGCCATCTGGATGTGGCCTACAGGGCCGCTGCGATCTTCGACAAGCTCGTGATTGGGGTGTATGATAGGCCCAACAAGGATTTGCTTTTTCCCCTAGAAGAGAGGGTGCAGCTCGTGCGCCAGGCCGTCGCTCACGTGCCGAACATTGTTGTTGAGCCCTACTCTGGCCTCACCGTCAACTTCGCGCGCAAGCACAACTCTCGCGTCATCATCCGGGGCCTGCGCGTTCCGCATGATTTTGAGTACGAGTATCAGATGGCCATCACCAACCGGAAGCTCGACCCGGAGATGGACACGATCTGCCTCATGACCAGCTTGCAGTACGCCTTCCTCAGTTCGACAGTCGTCAAGGACGTTGCTAGGGCCGGTGGCGATGTGAGCTGCATGGTGCCACCACACGTGGCCGCAGCCCTGCGCGCCCGGCTCTCAACCGGGTAGCACAAGCCGTTGACAGGCCAGGGAGCGACTCAGGTGGAGATCCTGCAACTGATCGACAAACTTGAGACACTTATCAGTAGAGGCAGGCGCATCCCTTTCACGGCTCAAGTGATCCTCAACGAGGAGGAGCTTCTGGAGGTCATCGACCAGATGCGCATCGCGCTGCCCGAGGAGATCAAGGCGGCCCGGCGCACGCAACAGGAGAGAGCGCGCATCATTGGTGAGGCGCGTGAGGAAGCAGAGCGCATCATGGCCGAAGTGCGCCAAAAGCTGAGCGAGATGGTCGATAAGCACGAGATCGTCGAAGCTGCACGTGCCCGTGCCACACAGATCATCCAGCAGGGCGAAAACGATGCGGCGGCTCTCCGCCAGGAGGCTTACGAGTACGTCCTGCAAATCCTAACCGATTTCGACCGGCGCTTGGGCCAGATCCAGCAGCTCGTTCGCCAGGGCATCTCAGAGATGAACAGCCGGGCCCAGCGGCCCTCCGCACAGCCAGTGGAGGAGCAGCCAAAGGACTAGCCGCTTGCCACACGGCTGCAGTACCAGCTGAGGCAAGCGAGGGGTCCGCCGCAATATGTCCCGGGGATTCGTTGGAAGCAATTGACTTCCGACGTAGAATTGGGCTACTGCAGGGAGCGTAAGCCTGCTGCAGTGGAGGAGCAAGATGAGTGGGCGTGCCTGGCGTCTGGGCCGGTTTTTCGGCATCAACGTTTATATCGATTCCAGTTGGATCTTCATTTTCCTCCTTGTCGCCTGGACCCTCGCCGTCGGCTACTTTCCCCGCAGCAACCCTCGCTGGGAGCAATCCACATACTGGGCACTTGGTCTGGCTACAAGCTTGCTCTTTTTCCTTTCTGTGCTAGTGCACGAGTTTTGCCATTCGCTGGTTGCCCGTGCTTTCGGCGAAAAGGTAGACCGCATCACGCTGTTTCTCTTTGGCGGTGCCGCTCAGATGAGCGCCGAGCCCAAGACGCCCAAGGCCGAGTTCCTTATGACCCTGGCTGGGCCTTTCTCGAGCTTTGCATTGGCCGCCCTGTTCGGCGTTCTGTGGGCACTGTCGCGCCCGCTCTCGCCGGCCGCTGCTGCTGTTTTCTACTATCTCTCGATAATCAATGTCGGGCTGGGGCTTTTCAACCTGCTGCCCGGTTTCCCACTGGATGGCGGGCGCCTGTTGCGTTCGGCGATTTGGGCAGCAACCGGCAACCTGAAGCTGGCAACCAAGGCTGCCTCCACGGTGGGGCAGGGAGTAGCATTCCTCCTCGTCATGGCCGGGCTGCTGCGCCTCTTCACCGGATCGTTTCTCGATGGCCTTTGGCTCATGTTCATTGGCTGGTTCTTGCGCAACGCAGCCATCTCGAGCTACCGCCAGCTCATTCTGCGAGAGGTCATGGCCGAGGTCTACGCTTCGCAGCTCATGAACCGCGATTTCGCGCCTGTCAGCCCCGACCTTACGCTTTCAGAGCTTGTCGACCGCTATATCATCCAGCGCCACGATCATGCTTACCCCGTGCTGGAGGGCGGCTCGCTCGTCGGCATCATCTGCCTGCACGATGTGCGCAAGGTCCCGCGCGACCACTGGCCCACAGTGACCGTACGGCAGGTTATGACACCCGCTCCTGACCTTCAGGTCGTGCGTACCACAGACGACGGCAACACCATTCTCGCGCGTATGGCTGCCAAAGATGTGCACCAGCTGCCTGTCCTCGAGGATGGCCGGCTCGTCGGCATGGTGAGCCGCAACGACGTCGTCCGCTTCTTGCAGTGGCAGACTGAACTGGGGCTTTACGCCTGAGAGATGAGGCTACATCCATTGACAGGCCAAACAGGACAAGCGCTGAAGAGGAGGTTATGATGGGTTATGATTACTACGCTATAGCTCAAGCGCAGATCGATGCATACAAGGCCAACATCGAGCGCTGGAAGAAAGACGCACAAAAGGCGGATTCGCCCACTATGCGCGAGTACTACTATGCGCGAGTACTACGAGGAGATACAGGACCTCGAATCCAAGTGCAGCGCGGCCGAAATTGCCCTGAACACGTGTCGATTTGCCTCTCAGGAACAGGCTGAGGGTTTGTTGGCGCAGCTCGAGGAATCCCTTGGCGAGCTTGAGGAAGCCTTAGGACGCTTTCGCAAGCGGCTTGCCCGCCGCAGTCGCCGGACGTGAACACAACCCACAAGGGCTGAAGCGCCTAGCCGCTCGCCTCCTCAGGAGTTGCAGCCAGTTCTCGTTCGGGGCTATCCGCGCTCCTCAGTGTGCCGGGCTCAACTCGATCTATGAAAAGGACACCATCCAGGTGGTCGATCTCATGCTGCAACGCCCGCGCCAGGAGGCCTTTGCCCTTTATCTGGCACGGCTTGCCTTGGGCATCCAGCCCGCGAACGGTTACCTCTGCGGCGCGCCTCACCATGCCCACAAAACCCGGGATGGACAGGCAGCCCTCTTCCCCAATTTCCTCGCCTCGCGCCCGGACTATCTCAGGGTTTATGAGGGCTAGCTTGACCCCTGCACCCGGCTCGTCGTCCATATCCGGCGGTATCTCGACCACCACGACGCGCAACGAGATCCCGACCTGCGGTGCCGCGAGCCCGACGCCGTTTGCAGCGTGCATGGTCTCAAACATGTCGGCAATCAGCGCTTGCACCTGCCCGTCCACGCGACGGACTCGCTTTGCCCGCTGACGCAACACAGGGTCTCCCTCGACCCTGATGTCGAGTACACCCATGTTACCTATCTCCCGACAAGCTCAACGGTCGCTCCCTTCTGCCTCGCCAGCAGCAGCGCCTGCCACAGCCTCGTTGAGATCTGCAATGAGCTTCTCTACATCCAGGCCATGGGCAAGCGCCCCTTGCTCTATCGTCTCGAAGCTTGCCGCCGCACAGCCCAGGCAGAAAAGCCCATGCCTGAAGAAAACTTCAATCGTCTCCGGGTGCTCCATCACGACCTGGCCAAGCGGCATGTCCTTTGTGATCACCATCTGCGCCTCCTGATAAGGGCACCAGGACTCCAGTGCCTTTACAAAAAGTATAGCACTGCAGACAAGTTATCGCCACCCTTGACTCAGCGCACACTAGCTGAAGCGCGCCTGCGCGCAAGCCAGTTCGCCCGTGGTCGCGTGAAGCGCACACGCAAGCCCCCTCCTGGCCTAACGGGCGAAGTACGACAAGGCCTGGCGAAGTTTCTCCTCAAATGGCGCTTCTGGCTGCACCGCCTGGATGGCGGCCCTTGCCTCAGTGGCGCTGTAGCCAAGGGCCATGAGGGCCTGCAGCAGTTCCCGCTCTTGTTCGGCGTCCGCCTTGTTCGCCACAGGGGCTGGCGCGAGCTTATCCCGCAACTCAACGACCAATCGCCTTGCCACCTTCCGGCCCACTCCACTGACTTGCGCAAGAATCTCTGGCTGTTCGTTAACGATCGCCGTTCGGATTTGCTCCGGGGTCAGTTTGCCGAGCAGGTTCATCGCTGTACGCGCGCCGACGCCCGTCACGCTCGTGAGCGTCCGGAAAAGCGATAGCTCTTCGCGCTCCGCAAAACCAACGAGCTGGATTTCACCGCTCGGCTGGTGGACGATCATCTCAGTATACAGGCGCAGGTGATCGCCTGGTTGCACATGGCGCAGCGTTCCCTCTGGTACAAACACGCGAAAGCCGACCCCCTGCACGTCCAGCACGAGCGCATTGCCTTCCAGCAGCAAGACGGTGCCAGCCAGTGCAGCTATCATATGGTCCTCTCGACCATGAGCCCGCAAGCCAATGCCAGCCCATAACGCAGGTGGCACAGAGCCACCGCGGCCGCATCAGCGACATCATCGGGCTCAAGCGGTACTGGCAAGTGCAGCAACAAGCGCACCATCTCCTGAACCTGAGCTTTCGGAGCGGCACCATAACCCGTCACCGCTTCTTTCACTTCCGCCGGCTTGTACTGATAGATTGGCACTCCAAGCTCCGCACAGGTCAGAAGCGCCACCCCCCTCGCCTGCCCCACGGCAAGCGCAGTGCGCGCGTTGCGGCCGAAGAACAACTCCTCCACTGCGACAGCATCGGGCTTGTGCGCACCTGCCACAGCACTCAACTGTCGGCGGAGCTCCAGCAACCTTTTCGTGAGGGGCATCTTGCTCTCAGTCCGAATCGCCCCTGCAGCAAACAGCTGCGGCGCATCCACCTCTTCGCCTATCAGGGCATAGCCGGTGATCGCCAAGCCCGGGTCGATGCCCAGGACAAGCATCTAGGCCGCTTCGCTCTCGTACTGCGCCAGAACCTTGTCGGGGATATTGAGGTTGGAGTAGACATTTGCGACGTCATCGAGCTCTTCAATGGCGTCGATAACGCGCATGACCTGGATCGTCTCAGCAGGAGGCAAATCCACCATAGTCTTGGGGATCAGCGCGAGCTGCGCATCGCTCACCGTAAACCCTGCCTCGATAAGGCGGCTCTGAACAGCCTTGA
>JAPWUW010000174.1 GCA_028275325.1 Anaerolineae bacterium
TGCCCAGGAAATCGGAGCCGGGCGGCGCCTCCTCGCCCACCTCCTCGTCCCCCCGCGGGCCGTAGTAGCCGATCCCGGAAGCCTGGACGATGACGGCAGGCTTCCGGCCTGCCGCGCGCACTGCCCCCACCACCGCCCTCCCGGCGTTCAGGCGACTCTGGCGGATCCGCTCCTTGCGCGCTTCCGTCCACCGCCCTCCTGCCAGGTTCTCCCCGGCCAGGTTGACAATGGCATACGCGCCATCGGCCGACGGGGCCCAGCCCTCGGCCGTCCGCCCGTCCCATTTCTCCACTAGGACTCCGGGCGGCAAACCGCGGGCGCGCTGCGGATCCCGACTGAGGACCACTACCTCATATCCTGCCGCCAGCAGTTCCGTCGCCAGCGCCCGGCCGATGAGGCCGGTGCCTCCTGTGATGAGCACCCGTTTCATTTATCTCCCAACCCCTTGCGCATACATGTGCGAAAAATGACAGATATCTCCAACGAACGCAAGCCAGGCTGGTTCCCTCCCGATCTGAGGCCGGTTTTAGCCGCAGGATGGGGAAGGGTATCGGCGAATGGGGCGCCTTGCCCCTTAGTTGCCTCCTTTGGGCGCCGGGCAGACCAGGTCGGGCACAAAAAGCACCCTGTTCCAGGTGTAGTAGACCAGCCATGCCATGAGGAGCGCCCCCAGCACGCCTGGCGCGAATGCTCCCACGCGGCCCAGCAGAAGGCCGCCGACTGTCGGGGCGATGACGCGCGTTAGGCTGTTCAGCGCAGCAGAGAGCCCCAGCACCCCGCCCACCTCCTCCGGCCAGACGGAGCGGGTGAGCGCGGTGTTGACGGCAACCCTCAGGATGCCCGAGGCGAGTGCCAGCGGGGCCAGCACCACGAGCAACACCACGAGCGAGGGGGAGAAAGCCCAGGCCAGCAGCGAGAGGGCGAGCAGTACGCTCCCGCCAAAGACGAGTTGCTTGTCGCTGAAGCTCCGCACGAGCAGCCGAATCCCCACCCCCTGCACCAGCACCACCAGCACTCCCACGTAGGTGAGGACGAAACTGGTCGTCCGGGCATCAAGCCCTAGCCGCTCGCGGGCGAAAAGGGAAAAGACTGTCTCAAAGAGGGTGAAGGCGAGGCTGAAGAAGAGTTGGGTCTGCAAAAGCGGCCCCACGCAGGGCAGACTCAGCGCTTCCCACAGTACGCGCAAGGAGAAAGCAGCGCGCGGTTGCCGCGCCCGCCGCTCCCGTTCCGCGGGCGGCAGCGACTCCGGCAGCCACACCAGCACCCCCAGCAGGTTGAGGAGCGACAGCCCCGCCGCCACCAGCGCGGGGAGCGCATAGTTCCCGGCCCCGGCGAGCGCGCCACCGATGGCCGGGCCGAAGATGAAGCCCAGGCCGAAGGCGGCCCCGATGAGGCCGAACCCCTTGGTGCGCTCCTTCCCCTCCGTCACGTCGCTGATGTATGCCTGGGCCAGGGAGATATTGCCGCCCAGTAAGCCGTCCACGATGCGGCTGGCAAAGAGCATGGAGAGCGAGCGGGCCAGCCCCAGCATCAGGAACCCCACCACCGTCCCGGCCAGGCTGAGGACAAGGAGCGGCTTGCGACCGAAGCGGTCGGAGAGGCGGCCCAGGATCGGCGCGCCCAGGAGTTGCGTCAGCGCGTTGACCCCCAGGAGCAGCCCTACCACCTCCGCTGTCGCGCCGAAGGTGGCGGCGTAGTATGGGAGCAGCGGTAGGATCAGGCTGAAGCCCAGGACATCCACGAAGACGAAAACAAAGAGCAGCGTCAGACTACGGCGATGGGTGGGCACTGGCACCTCCTGCAGGACAACTGCGAGCAGTTGTCCTATCTTGTTTTCAACTCCTCCCGCCGACGGCGGTACTCCACGATAGGACGGTCGCCCTGGACCAGCCGCTCGTCCATGTGCAGCGCGCTGGGTTTGGGGCGCTGCGTCTGCACGACCCGCCGGTCCTGATGCGCCACCAGCAAGTTGAAGGGCATCGCGAGCCGCGCCGCCAGGTCGCCCAGCACGGGCAAGCGCAGGAAGCGCTGGTAAAAGCGCAGATACAGGAGCGTGTGTTCCTCGTCCACCGGCACGAAAGCAGCCACTATCCGCATGTCCTTTGAGATGTGGTTCTGCCAGAGGTTGGGAAAGATGAACTCCAGCCAGAACGTCTGCCCGGAGACGTCCACCTCCTCCGGCCTGCGGGGCGGGCGCCCGTCGTCGGCACGGCTGGACACGTACACCCGGAAGCGGTCGGGGTTCAGCCAGCGGACCACCGGGCCGTCCACAATGGTGCGGTTCCCCCGTCCGATGGTGTTGCGGTGGACGAATGGCAAGTGGATGGGGTCCAACTGGTTCTCAATCACCCGCGAGTAGTGGGCATTCCAGGGGTCAATGGACTGTGCCCAGCGGAACCCTTCCAGGTCGTCAAAGAACCTGGGAGGCTGCAGATTGGTGGGCGGCTCGTCTCCCCACCAAATCCAGATGAAGCCGTGAGCTTCGTGCGTGGGGTAAGCTTGGAGGCGAAAACGCTCCGGCACCGGATTGCTGCGGCTGTTGGCAGAGATGGCGGTCACCCGGCCCGACGGGTCGTACTCAAAGCCGTGGGAAGGGCACTGCAGGCAGCCGTTGGCGAGCACCTTCCCGGCGCTCAGGGCCGCCCCCCGGTGCGCGCAGCGGTCCCGGAAGCAGGCCACGCGGCCCTCTCTGCCCCGCCAGAAGACCAGTTTCTCCCCCATTCGCGTCACGCCGATGGGGTGTCCCCGGACCTGGCGGGAGTCTAGAACAACGTACCATTGGTTGCGGATTATCTTGCTTCCTTGCACAGGGCAACCGCTACGGCAACTGCTCTACAAATGCATAAGGCCAATCCTGCCAGTCCTTCACCGGACCGGCCTGGACGGGGTTGTTGACGATGTAGCTCAAAATGCGCTCACACTCCCGCATCTTGCACTACGTGGTCGTAACTCTCGTGCTGCCAGAACTGGCCATGCCGGCCGAGGACGCGGTTGCACAGGGCTATGCTATTGCCCTCTAGCAGGCACTCGGCGCAGCTGAGAGCAGTATAGTGTTTCCCGTCGGGCTGGCAGGGACAGGGGTAGAGGATCCACCGCTGGCCCATCAATGGATGGGTATGATTGCTCATCAGGCCAAAAGCGTGCAAGTGGTAGTGCTTAGGCTCTAGTTCCTGAACGCAGTTGATAGCAGTACGCGCACACTCCAGCCGAGATAGCCAGCGGAGGCCGTGAAGTGCCTGTCCCAGCAGGTCGTCCATGCGGGCAAAGCGGCGCTTTTGCTCCTTGTAACGAGTGGAAGCCAGGGCCGTCCCGCCGAAGAGCCGTTCCAGGCGACGGAGGTTGACCTCGTACTCTTCCTGGAGCCGCAATACCGCCTCCATTGGTAGACTTCCTACCAGCATATGGTCATAAAGTATGTAACGTCTGGCAAGCGATAATGTTGGAGATGACGCTCAAAGAATGTGACCATCGTTTACCCCTTGTAGGGCAACTGCTACAGCAGTTGCCCTACAGCATTCTGACACACTGGCCGAGGATGGCGAGGCCCTTCCAAGCCACCTGAGCTGGCGCTACCGGAGCAGGGAACCGAAGAAGCTGAGCACGAGTAGCAACATGCCGGCCGGGTGGGGGAGGTTCACGTAGGGTGGCCGCAGCAGAAGGCGCGATTCTCGATAGCCCAGTGGTCCGGAAGCCAGCTCTCCCAGGTACTTGGTGCGGCCTATGCCGGAAAGAACAAGACCAATCGGGTACCCCTAACGGCCGCCCAGGCTTCACGGGCAGAGCAACGTGTTCCCAGAGGCGCAGAGGGAAGCACAGGAGGAATCGATTCAGGGCCAACACGGCCGGTGGCTGCGCGGAGCAGACATGGCACCTATTCTGCCGCAGGGCTATCTCCCGGAAACCAGCTTTCAGCGGCGGCCGCTGGAAGGGTAGTTCCCTTACGTGTGGCTGGATGCGGTGTACCTCAAGGCGCGCCAGAACCACAGGGTGTTGAGCCAGGAGGTAGTGATAGCCATGGGGGTGAGGAAGACTGGGGAGCGGGAGGTGTTGGGGTTTGCGGTGGGCGCAAGCGAGGAGGAGGGCTTTTGGCTGGAGTTCCTGAGGGGGCTGGTGCGGCGTGGTCTGAGAGGGGTGCAGTTGGTGATCAGCGGCGCCCACGAGGGGCTGAAGGGGGCCATAGCCAAGGCGTTGCCAGGCACCACCTGGCTGAGGTGCCGGGTGCACCTGATGCGCAACATCCTGCCCCACGTGCCCGAGGGGGACAAAGCCCTGGTGGCAGCGGCCATCCGCACCGTGTTCGCACAGCCGGACCGGGAGGCAGCATCCCAGCAGCTTGGGGAGGTGGTGGAGGCCATGTGGCCGCGCTGGCCCAAGGCGGCGCAGGTCCTGGAGGAGGCGGAGGAAGATGCTCTGGCCTATATGGCGTTTGCGCGCGAGCACTGGACGAGGATCTACTCCACGAACCCGCTGGAGAGGATGAACCAAGAAGATCGTGCGCCGCACTGACGTGCTGGGCATATTTCCGGACCAGGGCTCTGTGGAGAGACTTGAGGGCCCTATCCTGATGGAAATCGATGACGAGTGGCAGGTGGGAAGGCGCTGCTTCAGCCGGGAGTCCATGCGCAAGCTCACTGAGCCCGAGCTAGAGCGCGCAAGCCCAGTGAGCCCGCTGCGGCTGGCACCAGTGCGCCGGCCGAATCGAACATCCAATGACACGTTCTCAGGAGGCGCCCAGCTTTTTACACCACTTGACAAGACGCAAACCACCGTCGGCGGCCGCGGTGCACTGGCGCCGAAACACGGGCGGGCGGGTGGGGCTGTTTCTCAGGCGACACATGAGCGGCTGAGGTGCGTGGGATCCGGAAGAGCTAACTTCTGGGCCCAGGACTCTTGCTGAGGGCTGCCACTCGTAAGCGCGCCACGCTTCTCAAGGGCGCCTGTTGGCTGCGCCTGTTGCCCTTGTGGCGGGGCACGTCTCGCCGCTAAAGCACCTTGGCCACCCCTGGTGCAGCTCAGGAGGTGTTCCCACCCACCCGTCCCCAAGAGAGGATGGCCAAACCACAGGGCGGGTGGGTGGGAGAGACAAGTCTCGCGTGCTGCACCCGTGGCCAGGTGCATTGGCACCAACAGGGGCGGGTGGGCGGTCGTTGTCCTCGAGCGTCACACGAGCAGCCAACGTGCGTTGGCACCGGCACAGCGAGCTCTTGGGCGAAGGGGGCGGCCGCCAAGGCTCGCTTGCAGAGCTCGGGTGCAACCCGGAATAGTCCCTTGGCCGCACTTGTTGCCCTATTGTTGGAGGTAGCGTGGCTGCCAAAGCACATGGGCCGCCATTGTGGCAGCTCAGGAGGTATTCCCACCCACCCGCCCCTATCATTGCCAAAGCGCGTTGGCCGGCACTGTTCCAGCTCTTCACGGATTGGCCCACCTGGCCCCATTGGTTGGTGGGCGCGGTCTGGATTCGTTTGGCTGGCCGGTTCTTGGTAGAATGCCATTTGGAGGAAGGACAAGTGGCCCTTGGCATAAAGGATTTTCACGATCTTGTGCGCATTCTCGAGGAGCACCCGCAGTGGCGCGCTGAGCTGCGGCGGCTTGTGCTCTCGGAGGAGCTTCTGCGCCTGCCGGAAGAGCTTGCCTCTTTCCGGGCGGAATCGGAGAGGAGGTTTGCCAGGCTGGAAGAGGAGCTAGCCTCTTTGCGCGCGGAGTCGGAGAGGAGGTTTGCCCGCCTGGAGCAGGCGCTTGCCACCCTTACTGAGAGGGTCGACCAGCTGACGGCCAGGGTTGACGCCCTGACCCAGAGGGTGGACAAGCTGGCGCAGGTGCAGGAGAGGATGCTCG
>JAPWUW010000175.1 GCA_028275325.1 Anaerolineae bacterium
TAGAAAATGCGCTGCCCGCCATAGTGCACGGGCCAGGCTGCTCTTTGGCTTGTGGGGAGCTTGGCGGCCGCCAAAGTTGCCCTCTTGTTGGCGCATTCGTCATCGCCACCGTACTGTAGCCGTCTGTGTAGCTCTCGAGAAAATGCCCCGGCCACCCGCCCACCCCTCGCTGCAAAAGCAGCCTGGCGAATCGAAGGGCGCTGCTGCCTCAGCTTGCCTGGCAAGGATCAAGAATTATACTGGGGAGGTGCGAAAACGTGCTTGCGTTGGAGGGTTGTTTGGCGCGAAGCGAATCCGCTGCTACTGAGGCGTTCAGCCGCTGGGCGCGCGAGGTTGATAGGGTCATGGTGAGCGCGCTGCCAGAAGCCATCTTGTCCTGCCGGCGCTGCCTTGCAGAGCTCGAGGGCAAGCTCTCGTCCAGGCCGGGTGTGCGCGCGGTACAAATGGACGAGGTGGCTGGTGCGCTTGTGCTTGAGTTTGACCCTAAGCTGACGACGGCTGAGGCATTGCGGGAGCTTGCGCGGCTGGAAGGAGCGCAGCTTGGCAGCCGGTACAGGCACCTGCGCTTTCGTGCCCCGCAGGCGGATTGCGCAGAGTGTGCCCGGGCGCTGGAGCGCTACCTTGCCGGGCAAGAGGGAGTCCTGGCTGCTCATGCTGATACGGCAAGCGGGAAGGTGGCTGTGGAGCTGGATACGGCCCTCACAAGCCGCCGGGAGCTTGTGGCGGCAGCGCGCCGGGCCGGCTTCGAACTTTACCCGGCCGAGGGCGCGGGCGAGGCGAGCGCTGTGGGCCCCGGCCGCCTGCTGAGAGAGGAGTGGCCTCTACTTGCTTCCGGGCTCCTCCTGGCTCTGGGTGGCGTGCTTGCCGCGCTGGGGAACGCGGCGGCAAGTGCGTCCTTTGTGTTGGCGGTGGTTGCTGGCGGTTGGCCACTTGCCAGGGCGGGGGTTGTGGCGCTCCTGCGCCGGCGGGCATTTGGCATCGATCTCCTGATGACGGTGGCTGTTTTCGGGGCAGTTGTGCTGGGGGAATATGCCGAGGCGGCCACAGTGGTCTTCCTCTTTTCGCTGGGGGAGCTGCTCGAGGGCTACAGCCTGGAGAGGGCTCGTGGTGCCATCAGGGCGCTTGCTGAACTTTCGCCGCTGGAGGCAACGCGGCTGCGCGCAGGCGAGCAGGAGCGGGTGCTCGCTTCGGCGCTTGAGCCTGGGGATGTCATCCTCCTTTTGCCGGGGGAGATCTGCCCTGTGGATGGTGTCGTTGTGGCCGGGCAGTCCACCATGGATGAATCGGCGCTCACTGGGGAGGCGGTGCCCGTGGAAAAGGGTCCCGGTGCTCCTGTCTATGCTGGCGCGGTGACGGGGCGACGGCCGTTGCAGGTGCAGGTGACTTCGAGGGCGAAAGAAAGCACACTGGCGCGGGTGGCGCGGCTGGTGGAGCAGGCACAGGAAAGGCGCGCCCGCAGCGAGCAGCTGGTGGAGCGCTTTGCGCGCTATTACACTCCGGCAGTGGCCCTCTGCGCACTGGCTCTGGCGGCCCTACCGCCGGCCTTCGGGCTTGGGCCCGCCACAAAGTGGATCTACAGGGCCCTCGTGCTGCTTGTCATATCCTGCCCGTGTGCGCTGGTCATATCCACGCCGGTGGCCATTGTGAGCGCGCTCGCGGCTGCCGCCCGCAGGGGCATCATTGTGAAGGGCGGCGCTTATCTGGAGGCGCTCGGCAAGGTGAGGGCGGTTGCCTTCGACAAGACGGGCACGCTCACCGAGGGTCGGCCGCAGGTTTCCTCGGTGCTTGCGGCTTGCGGGGTGAGCCCAAGCGATGTCGTCGCGCTCGGTGGTGCTCTTGGGGCCCACAGCATGCACCCGCTTGCCGTGGCCCTGACTCGAGAGGCCAAACGCCAAGGGCTAGGAGTGCCAGGGCTGGTCACAGCCGCTGAAGAGGTGCCGGGCCAGGGCGTTTGGGCGCTTGTGGCGGGCACGCCCTGCTGCCTGGGCAGCCTGCAGTTTGTCCTCAGCCGCTGCGCCGCCGTGCCGGAGGAGGCAACCGAATTCGCCGCCATGCTGCAAGAGCGTGGCGAGACGGTGCTCCTTGTGGCGCGAGGTGGCAAGGTGCTGGGCGCTATTGGCCTGAGGGATCGGGAACGGCCGGAGGCGGGAGCAACACTGCGCGCCCTGCAGGGGCAGGGGCTGGAAGTGATCATGCTGACAGGGGATGCCGAGCAGGCCGCAGCACGGCTGGCTCGCGAGCTCGGCTTGACCCACTACCAGGCCGGCCTGCGCCCGGAGGACAAGCACCTCGCTGTGGAGAGGCTGCGCGCTGAGTACGGCGTTGTGGCGATGGTTGGCGATGGCCTGAACGATGCGGCAGCACTGGCTGCCGCTTCCGTCGGCATAGCCATGGGGGCAGCTGGGTCGCCCGCGGCCCTAGAGGCCGCCGATGTTGTGCTGCTTGCTGATGACCTCGCGAAGCTGCCTGAGCTCATCCGCCTCGGCAAGAGGGCGCGCCGCGTCATCGCTGCGAATATCGCCTTCGCCCTCGCCGTCAAAGGGAGCTTCCTCCTGCTTGCTGGCCTTGGCTTGGCCTCCCTCTGGCTTGCCGTCTTTGCTGACGTCGGCGCTTCCCTGATTGTGATTCTGAACGGGTTGCGCTTGCTGGGCGCGCGGCTACAGGTGCGGGCAACAGGGGGAGGCAGCAGGCCAGCCCATGGCGGGCATTAGGCCTCGACGATCACCTCGGCGCCCTCGCTTGCGGCAAGCTGCTGGGCAAAAGCGGTTGCCTCCTCCTGCGAGGCGAGGATCTTGGTGGCACAACGGGCTCCTTTGGGCTTGACGACCCACTTGCCGTCCTTGCGCCGAGAGACGACATAGGCTTTCGCCTGCGCGGCCTCATCCTTTGCCTTGGCCATAGACGTTACCTCCGTATCATTAGCCGCATGGTTGACCTTCTGGGTGCGATTTGTTGCTATTTGCGTGCCACGACAAGCACTTGGTTGCGCGCCTCGGGGTTCAAGAGAGCGCTCGTAAGGTCTTCGTCGGTGGCGCAGTAGGCGGCGCGAAAGCCGACTTCCAGGAGGGCTTGTTCCACGCCGGCCAAGGGCAGGGCGTAGTTGTGGAGGATCTCCTCGAAGCGGGCGTAAAGGCCGGATGACTGGCGGACAAACCCCGTGAAGCGGATTGTCGCCCGCTGCAGTTCTTCGTCGAAGATGCCGTGGCGCAGGATGGTGAGCTCCGGATTGTCCTCGAGGGAGATGTTCTCCCAGCGGCGCAGGCCCCTCTTGGTGCGCAGGTCAAAGATGAAGTGCCCGCCGGGCAGGAGGCAGGCGTAGACGCTCGCAAAGCAGCGCTGCGCATCGCTCAGGCCTGCCATATGGTTGACGGCATAGAAAGTGGAGGCAACAAGCCCGAACTCTTGGGGGAGCAGGAAGCTGCGCGCATCGGCCTGGACGAAACTGGCCATTCCCTTGCGCATGTAGGGAGCGGCATTGCGGCGCGCCACTGCGAGCATCGCTGCCGAGCGATCGAGCCCGGTGACGCGGTAACCCTGGCGGAGGAAATGGAGCGCAAGCTGCCCGGTGCCGCAGCAAAGGTCAAGCACTGGCGCCCCTGTGCGCCCGAGCGGCGTGCTCGAGTAATAGGCAAGGAGCTTCGGGGCAAGCTTCCTGGCCGGGCCAGCCCACTTGCGGTCGTAAATGCTGGCAAAGAGTGGCCCGTATGCCTCCATCCCTGGTCGGCACCTCCCTTCCCCCATAAGGCACTGCTTTACTGCAATTCTCGCGTCACTTTTTTCGCCCGGCAAGCTCGCTGCTGCACCAGCCCGTGCTAGAATAGAGCCCCCACGTGGGGAAAGGAGGGCTGTCGGGTGCAGGGGCTTGCGCTGTCGCTTGTGCTCCTTTCGGCCGTGTTTCACGCCGCATGGAATGTTCTTGCCAAGGGGCTGGAAGAGCAGGAACAGGGCCTGGGAGCGCTGGTGTACGTGACCGGGCTGTGGGCCTTGCCGGTGGCCATCGCTGGGCAGCTGTGTGCCGTGGCGCTGCCGCCGCTGGCCCTGGTTCTGTGCGGCCTCTCAGGCCTTTGCTGTGCCGTTTACTTTTTCTCGCTCGGGCGGGCGTATGCCAGGGCCGATTTCACTGTCGTCTACCCCATTGCGCGCTCCCTGCCGGTGCTGCTGGTTGGCCTGGGAGATGTGCTGCGGGGGGTGCGGCCTTCAGGGGCTGGCTGGGCGGGGATGTTGCTTGTTGTCGTGGGGTGCGTGCTTGCCACCCAGAGGGGCCTGCGCTGCTTGAGCTTGCGCGCCTACTATGGCAACGCGCTCGTCTGGGTGGCGCTCACGGCGCTTGGCACGGTGGGCTATTCGCTGCTGGACAAGATGGCGGCGGAGCTCGTCCCGCCCGGACCCGCGGCTGCACTCCTCTATTGCTGTTTCTTCTACGCTTTCACAGCCTTGGGCTATGCAATCCTCGTGCGCTCGGCGCGACCGCTGCGGGGGGCGGCCGAAGGCCATGGGCTGGGAAGGCCAGCGTTGATGGGGGTTCTCAGCTTCAGCGGCTATTTCCTGGTGCTTTGGGCGTATCAGCTGGTGCCACAAGCAAGCTACGTCGTGGCCTTTCGCCAGTCGAGCCTGGTGATAGGGGTGCTTTTGGCCTTTGCCCTTTACAGAGGGGAACGGCTGCCCATAAGGCTCGCCGCCGTGCTCATCATCACTGCTGGGCTGGTTCTCGTGAGCCTCTACGGCTAGCGGGAATAAGGGTCGGCTGCATCGCGCAAGCCATCGCCAACGAAGTTGAAAGCGATCACGGTAGCCATGACAAAGGCAACTGGGGAAAGGAGCCATGGCTGCTCAACAAAGACGCGCGTGTGCTGAGCCTCGCTCAGCAACACTCCCCAACTTGTCATGGGTGGACGTATGCCAAGCCCCAAGAAGCTGAGAGCTGTCTCCCCCAGAATGGTAGTGCCTCATTGCGTGGTGTAAAAGTGGCTTGACGGAGTGGCCATCGAGTGCTTCCTTGCGGGACATAATCAAATGAACAAGGAGCAAACGATGGCCAGCCAGAGTATGGGTCTGATCGGCTACTTGCGCAACGTGGTGGCTGATGGGGATCGATTTGTTGCGGGAGGCGGTGCGGGTTGTGAGCCAGGAGGTTAGCGAGCTGGTGGGGGCGGCCAAGCACGAGCGCAGCGAGGGCCGCAGGGGCTACCGCAATGGCTACCGGGACCGGATCTGGCAGACGCGGGAGGGGGAGGTGCAGCTGCGCATCCCCAAGCTGAGGCACGGCAGCTACTTTCCGAGCCTGCTTGCACCCAGGAGGAGGTCGGAGCAGGCGCTGCTTTCGGTGGTGCAGAGCGCCTATATTGAGGGGGTGAGCACGCGCAAGGTGGAGGAGCTTTTGCAGGGGCTTGGGCTGACAGGGATGGACAAGAGCCGGGTGAGCCGCATCTGCAAGGCGCTGAACGAGGTGGTGAAGGCCATGCATCCGCGCTGGCCCAAGGCGGCGCAGGTCCTGGAGGAGGCGGAGGAAGATGCTCTGGCCTATATGGCCTTCCTTAGGGAGCACTGGACGAGGATCCGCTCCGCCAACCCATTGGAGAGGGTCAACAAAGAGGTCAAGCGCCGCACTGACGTGGTGGGCATATTTCCGGGCCAGGGCTCTGTGGAGAGGCTTGTGGGCTCTATCCTGATGGATATCGACGATGAGTGGCAGGTGGGCAGGCGCTGCTTCAACCACGAGTCCATGCGCAAGCTCACTGAGCCAGAGCTAGAGCGCGCAAGCCCAGTGAGCCCGCTGCGGCTGGCACTAGTGCGCTAGCCGAATCGGATCCGCGATGACGCGCTC
>JAPWUW010000176.1 GCA_028275325.1 Anaerolineae bacterium
AGTTGAGCAAGTGCAAGTACTTCATCACGATATACAACGGGATAAGAAGGGTGAGGAATGGCACCATCGTCGTAGAGAGCACAAAATAGAAGAGGTAGCGCTTGAGCGGGAAGTTCAGCCGGGCAAAGGCGTACCCCCCAAGTGAGCTCGTGAAGAGCACGGCTGCCACTGTGGCACTGGTGACCAAGATGCTGTTCATGTACGCCCGCGGCAAGTTGGCTCGGTTTGGATCCATCACCATCCTGTAAGCGCTCAGCGTCCACTGTTCCGGCAAAAGCCGCACGGGGATGCGCACAATATCAGCCCCTGTCTTGAAGGAGGAAAAGATAAGCCATACGAACGGGTAGAACATGGCCACGCTGAACACCGCCAGGATTAGCCCGACAAAGTACTGCACCCACCGGCCGGAAATGAACAGCGCCCGCAACGCGGAGGGCTTTGAGCGTGTCCTAAGCGTCGCCACCGCCATGAGCAACTACCCCTTCAGTACTCCCAGCTTACCTGCCAGCGCTGCAGTTGCAGCACCGTGGCCACAAGCAGAAGCAGAAAGATAATGATGGAAACGGCAGCCCCATACCCCAAATTGAGCGCTTGGAACCCGAGCTGGTAAGTGTACAGCGAGAGCGTCCGCGTGCTGAACCCGGGCCCGCCCATGAGGAAAAAGACGTCGAACATCTGCACAGTGCCAATGACGCTCACGATCACCTGGTAAGCAAGCACTGGCCTGATGAGCGGCAACGTGATGCGGAAGAAGATCCGCCAGAACCCAGCCCCATCTAGCCTCGCCGCCTCATACAGGTGCTGTGGCACATCGTTCATGCCTGCAAGCAAGATCACGGCGGCGCCGCCCACATTCGCCCAGATCACGTAAGCGATGATGCACCATAAGGCCTGCGTAGGGCTATTGAGAAACGGCTGCTCCGGCAGCCCGAGCTGTGCGAGCACCGTGTTGAAGGCGCCCCCCGTTGGCCGGTAAAGCCAGCGCCAAAGGTAGATGCTGACGACGCCGGGCGTGACCACCGGCAAATAGTAGAGGCTCAAGAACAGGTTCTGCCACTTGCCCCTCATCTGATCCAGCATCAGCGCAAGCAGCAGCGCGAGCGACACTCCAATCGAGATCTCAAACACCGAAAACTTGAGCGTGACCTTGAGCGCGCTCCAGAAATACTCATCTGAAAGGGCCTTGGCGAAGTTGCGAGTGCCGACAAACTTGGGCTTGGTGAGGAAATCCCAGTTCTGGAACGCAAGCCACACCGCCGTCCCAAACGGAACCAGGAAAAAGAGCGTATAGAACGCCGAAACGGCAGCAGCGTAGATCATGCCCAGCGGGCTGTACTTTCGCCAACGCCGCGCCCACCGGCTCCGCACGAGCGCCCCGGCAGCCAACCGCTGCGATTCCACGCCAACGCTCAAACTCAGACCTCCCCTCTTCCGCTCACCGAGGGACGGGGCCCTTGAGAGGGCCCCATCCCCACTGCATCCGGCTCTTACAGCCCAATTCTCTCGCGCGCCTGCGCCTCTTGCTCGTTGAGGTAAGCATCCATATTGGCAAACGCCTCTTTGATAGTTATTTCCTGGCGCATGGCCCGCTCGAACTCCGTCGCCGCTGGCCCATGGTTCGCCACATGGTCCTGCGGGTAGCGCGCCACAGGCCACATCCCTGTTGCCACACGCTTGGACATCAGCCCGTACTTCACCTTCTCTATGCGCGGATCCTCGTAAACGGCCTTGGTCATGCAGACGCCAGAATAGAAGTCAAAGGCCTGGATCAGGGCATCCGGGCTCACGAGCAGCAGGGCGAAGTCCAGCGCTGCCTTGAGCTTGTCCTTGGCGTTGGCCAGCCGCCGCGAGAGCGCCCACACCGCCATGTGCTGCGGGTACAACACGTATTCCTTAGCATTGGCGAGCTTCGGCGTCACAATGTTGTCGCAAGGGATCCCCGCCACATCCGTCTGCACGCTGGCCGTCCAGGCACCATCGCCCCAGATCGAGACAAGCTTCTGGCTCACTGCCTCGAACTCGCTCTGGAAGAGATCAAAGTCGCAGGTCTTGTGCTTCCAGTACACGTCGTAGATGATCTGCGCTGCCTCTTCGCCCTCCGGTGTGTCGTGGTTCCACTTGCCCGTTTCCTTGTCGTAGAACTTGCCACCGAGCTGCCAGATCAGGCTCCACAGCAGCTGGTACTGCGATGACCGCGGCGAGTAGCCAGAGCGCGTGATCTTCCCCTGCGCATCCCGCTGCGTCAGCGCGACCCCGGCTTCGATCACCTCCTCGAACGTCTTGAAGTTCAGGTAGTCGATGTTCTTCTCGGCCAGGTGATCCTTGTTCACCGTCATAGCGGCACCCCGGATGCCCGCCAACCACGGGAGATAGAAGATCTTGCCCTCGGGAACATCCACTCCGGTGAAGGCAGCCTCCCACATTTTCTCCTTGATCGCCGCCGCACCGCCCACTGGCTCGGTGATGTCCAGAAACACCTGCTTCACATCCGTGCCGACAACCCAGTCGGTGTAGGCCATAAGCACATCGCCCTCGGTGCCCGCAGCAATCGAAGGCAGCAGCTTGGAGAACAGGTCGCCGTATGCGATCGCCTGCAAGTTGACCGTGACATCCGGGTTCTTCTCGACGAACTGCGGCGTGATGGAATTCATGATGCGGTTGGCGCCATCCCAATCCTGGTACCAGACGACGACCTCCAGCTTGCCCGTGCCGTAAATGCGCGGCGGCGCAGTGGGGACAGGCGTGGGAGTTGGCGCAGGCGTCGCCGTTGCCGGCTTCTCCTCCGCAGGGGCCGCTGGCGCTGTGGGCGAAGGCGCCGGAGCACAGGCCGCCAATGCCAGGGCGGCAAACCCGAAAGCAGCCGAACGGACGAACTCTCTCCTTGTCAGACGGTGCTCAGCCATCTCCGTACCTCCTTGCTCGCTCTGCCGGAATGTGCAACATCGCCAGCCTACTGGGGAGGGCACCCCCTGCGCCATCGCTCGTGCGGCCCAAACCACCTCCTTCCCCGACCCCGAACAAGAGCCGACGAATTCTCTGTCGCCCCTCGGCTCGAGGCGGCAGCCAAAACGTACTCGCGATGGAGCGAGCAGCCAGCAAAGCGCTCTGCGCTCGCCCACTTCGGGAGCACGCCATGCCGCAGCCACCTTCCTACTAGAGTATTATGCACTCCACCCCCAGCATCTGCGCCACTTTCCTTACAGCCTGCGAGTGCCGTCCATATGCCAGTGCCTGGTGGTGCGACCCACCAGCCAGGCTGAAAGCCGTCAGGAATTCAGGAAGCGGCCCATTCGGCCGGAACTTGTACTGGGGGTTCCTGGCTCCAGCCAGCGGTGCAAAGCTCACGACCTCGCCTTGCGCAGCAATAAGGCGCAACTTCCCCGCCGGCCCTGTCGTCAGGCTCACCAGCGTCACCTCGCCTGGTTCAAGCGCGAAACTCAAGCAGGCAGGTGCGTAAGGCAGGCTCACCATGCTGAAAGGATTGCGCATCAGGCGCACGGGCTGGTCCTTGCGGGCCAGCCGCCAGTTTCCTTCCCCCATGTGAGCCATGACTATAGCGTTTTCCGCAAAGTCCATGGTGAACATCTCGGTGAAGTTCGCCTCCCCGGCGAGCTCCCGCATCAGGTACACTGCCGCCGCCGAGGTGACGTCCCCCTCCCCGCCATAGGCATAGCCATCCGCAAGCATCTCCGATGCGGCCAGGAAGGGGAGCGTCGGCAAGCGGCCGTCCTCATCCACGGCCATGAAGTGCACGGCAAGCCCGTGCAGGCCGCGCTCCTTGGCAACCTTCCGCAGAGCCCATTCCAGCCGGACGCTCACCTCATGCTCGCGCTCGCTCAGCTCAGGGTCGACCGCAAAGAGCCGTCGATCCTCTTCCATCATGCGGCGCACCTCATACTCGGGTGCTTCCTCCACCCAACGGGCAACTTCCCGGAACGAAAGGTGCAGCACTTGCGGGCCCAGCTGGCTGAGCAGTGCTGTCTCATCCACAGCAAAATCGCCCATATCCTGCATCGGGTAGCCAAGAAGGCCGATGCGGCAGCCCCGCATTGCCTTGGCCGCTTTCGCCGCCGCGCAGTATTCCCGCAACTCCTGCAGCAGCCGCTCATCCCGATAGTGGCCGGTAACGAGCGCGAAAGGAACGCCGGCGCGCAGCAGCACGTTGGCCAGGTCCTGCACACCATGCATGCCGTGGTTTTCCACCAATATGTCAGCCGGTGCATTTGCTGGCACAGAGTATGCTCGCTGCGTGTTCAGGATGAGCACCGGGAGCTTGGTGCGCCGCAAGGCCGGCAGCGCGATGAGGCTTGGAGCATAGGTGAGCAGGACAACCACGAGAAGGTCCACGCCCTCCTGCTCGAACCCGCTCACTGCCGCATCGACGAGCGCCCTCGTGTTGCAGATGCCAGGCCAATGCACCTGCGCAAAGCGGCCAAACTCCTGCTGCAGCAGTGCGGCAAACTCCTCTGCCGCCTTGCGCAACTGAGGGAAGGAATAGTCATACGCCTCCAACATGAGGCCCAGAAGCCCAACCTTTGGTCGGCTAGCGCCATCGCCCTTGCCTTGCACCCTTACCTCCTTCACTGCTTAGAGCTTTGGCAGGAAACGCTGTAGAGCGCCTCAAAAGTAGCCTGGAACCGCGCGAAAAGCTCGGCATAGAAGAGAACATGCTCCGGCACCGGCCGGATCGTGCGCGCCTGGCCACTATCCGCCCAGACCTCCTGGCAGAGCCCCGCGCCCAAGGCCGCAAGCATTGCCGCGCCTCTGCTGGCTGCCTCACTCACCTGCGGCACCGTGAGCGGTAACCCGCTGGCATTCGCCACGATCTGCGGCCAGATGGTGCTGCGCGTTGCCCCTCCCACCATGCGCAACTCCTGCGGCAGCTGCCCCAACTCCTGCAGCCGCTGCAGAATCCACCGTAGCTCCAGGGCCACACCCTCCATCAGGCTCTGCAGCATATCCCAGCGGCTATGGCCCAGTGCAAGGCCTGTGATTGCCCCCCATTGGCCGGAGCGCCTCGTGGCCGCCTCCACCCCAGCAAGCAGGGGTAAGAAGAGAAGCCCTCCTGCCCCCGGCGCGGCTGCCTTCAGGTGCTCATCCACACGGTCGTAGCGCAACTCCTCTTCCTGCGGACCGTTTGCCAGGTTGCGAACCGCCCAATCCATAGCCGCCCCAGCTGCCGGCATGGAACAGAGCAGACCCCAGACGCCCGGCAAAACGTGCCTGCCCGGCGCAAACGTGTGCAGAGGGTCCCGAATGAGCCTGCTTGCCGCAGCAAGCAATACCCAGGCGGTTCCGCAGGAAAGGAGCACGTCGCCATCCCGCACTACACCAGCACCCAGGGCGGCACAGTACTGGTCGTGCCCGCCGTTGATGACCACCACTTCCGTCGAAAGCCCCAACTCCCTTGCGGCAGAGCTCAGCAGCCGGCCAACCACCCGGCCCGACGCCGCAATAGGCGAGAGCTGCTCCACGCGCACCCCAGCAGCGGCGCACAGCTGTGGATCCCACCGGTCATCCTCGACGTTGTAGAGCAGCGTGAGGGCAGCGTCAGAAGGGTCCATGAGAAGCTCGCCAGTGAGGCGATAGAGGATGAAATCATTGACGAAAAGAAAGCGTGCGGTGCGCCCAAAGAGCTCTGGCTCATGCTTGCGCAGCCAAGCAATGTGCAGCACTGGCAACGCAGCATGCGCCTCCCACCCTGTCGCCCGATAGATGGCCTCCTGCCCCAGGAGCTCCACGAGCTCCTTCCCTTCGGCGGCTGCGC
>JAPWUW010000177.1 GCA_028275325.1 Anaerolineae bacterium
TCAAAGCTGAGCCTTGGCCGCAGTTCCAACCCTGCCTGTGACAGGAGCCGCACGGCAAGGCGCGCGATCGCCGGCGCCGCCGTCAGGCCGGGCGATTCAATGCCGGCCAAGGAAAGCATGCCGGCAGGGCTCCGTTCCAGCTGGATGCGAAAATCGTCGTAACCGGAAGGCCGCAGGCCAGCATACACAGCAATACTCTGCTTGATGTCAATAGCGGGCACCAGCCTTTTTGCTTGCGCCGCCACCTCCTCCAGCCCTATGCCTTCCACAGGCGGGCGCTCCCGCTCGGCCGTGGGGATGGAAGTGGGCCCCAGGAGGACATTGCCGTGCACAGTGGGCGTCACCAGTATGCCCTTGCTGAAGCGGGTAGGGATGGGAAATATGACATGCCGCACGAGCTCCATCTTGTCCAGAACATAGTAATCGCCGCGCCTGGGGCGCAGCGGCGGCGGCTCCATCCCCGCGAGGCGCATGATCTCATCGGCATAGGTGCCAGCGGCATTGACTAGGAAGCGGCAGCCAAATTCCCCTTTGGGCGTGACCACACCCACAACTCGCCCGTTCCGGACGAGAATCTCCTGCACTTCCGCCTCCAGCAAGATTTGAGCACCATTCTGGGCAGCGTTCTCCGCGGCCGCGATTGTGAGCAACATCGGGTCAACAATGCCAGCGGAAGGAGCATACAGCGCTGCCACAGCGCCTGGGTTGAGTGCCGGCTCCAGCCGCTTTAGCTCCTCCCCAGTCAGAAGCTCTAAGTCGCGCTCACCGTTGCGCTCCGCCCGAGCACGCAGTGCCAGCAACACACGCACCTCACGCTCGTCGAGCGCCACCGTGAGCGAGCCAATTGCCGCAAAGGGCACCGAGAGCTCCTCGCACACCTGGCGCATCATGTTCTTGCCCTCGAGGCACAGCTTGGCCTTCCAGGTGCCCGGGCGGGGCGAGAGCGCAGCGTGCACGATTCCGGAGTTGGCCTTGCTAGCCCCGCTGCAGATATCCGCCTCTTTTTCCAAGAGCAAGATTCGCAGGTCGTAGCGCGAGAGCTCGCGAGCGCAATGGCAGCCGACAACGCCGCCACCGACCACGATCACATCGTAAAACCCATCCACAGCGAGCTGACCCCGCGCACAGAGGGTGCCTAGGCCATCACTTGCAGTCGCTCCCACGTCACTGCAAGGCGTGGCTTCTCCCCGGCAAACACCCGCACCAGGTCCTCCGCAATGGCTTCCACGAGCCGTGCTCGGCATTCTGTGCTGCCCCCAGCTACATGTGGCGTGAGCAAAACGTTGGGCAAATCCCGGAAGGGGCTCTCTCGTGGCAATGGCTCCTGCCCATAGACGTCCAGAACAGCCCTAATCCGGCCCTTTCTCAGCTCAGCCAGCAAAGCGTCTTCATCCAGCACCCAGGCCCGCGCCGTGTTGATGAAGAGTGCCCCGTCCTTCATGGCCGCAAAGTGCTCTGCTCGCAGCATCTCCTTTGTCTCCGGGGTTGTCGGCGCATGCACTGAGACGATATCAGCCTCGCGCATGAGCTCAAGCAGCTCGCACCTGCGGACCCCGAGCTCAGCCGCTGCCTCGGCCGAAAGGTAGGGGTCATAGACCATGATATCGCAGGCAAACGGCTGAAGAAGCCTTATCACCCGCCGCCCGACCATGCTCGCCGCAATGATCCCCACCTTCTTGCGGTAGAGCTCGTGCCCCCAGCCACTGCCAGGGTCACGCCAAGCCTTCTCCACCGTCATGCGCAGGTGGTGCCGGTAAAGATCTCGCTGCATACTGAGCATCGCCCACAGGGTGTATTCAGCCACAGCATCTGCTATCACCGCGGCCGCACTGAGCACGATGATGCCACGCCGGTACCCAGCCTCTGGCACGAGGTGCTTCACGCTGCCCGCTGCGTGCCCAACGACGCGCAGCCGATCGGCACGCGCAAGTGCTTCCTCGGTGATCGGCGGCGAGCCCCAAGAAGTGACAACAACATCGAAACCAGGGATGCGCTCAGCGAGCTCCGCTGCGGAAGGGTTTCTGTCCTCGGGGTTCCAAGTTACCTCGCCCAAGGATTCGAGGAGAGCCCTGGCACGCTCCGAGAGTATCTCGCGCGAAAGGGACACCGTTGGCAGGTAGAGTATCCTTCGTGTGGTCATCGCCCAATCCTGTTGCACAGTATGGCATCGGCAAGCGCCATGGTTTTGGCAGCATCAGAAAAACACGTCTCTGGCTGCTGGCCTCGCTTCAGGCAGTCAATAAAATAACGGTTCTCTGCATAGAAACCGTAGAACTTGGCAAACTCGGTGCTCCCAGCGGCCTCTGCGGCGGAGATCGTCTGCGCACCGGCAGGCCTCCTTATCACAGCCTGGCCTGGCGCATCTGGTCCACCGGGGTCCGCATAGGCCACAAACCCGGGTGCATGCCACTCAAACGTGTGCACCCTCGCGCCGGAATCCCAGTTGGCAAGGAGCACACCGCTTGCGCCGCTTGCAAATTCCATCACGGCGACAAACCGGTTCTGCCGCGCGCTTGAGCTGCTGCCAACATGAGAGGCGACAGCCACCACATCGCCTCCCATCCACCGCAGTGCGTCCACCGCATGAATGGCATCGCAATGCAGCACATCGATCGCGCCGTCGTAGTAGAGCGCCTCTGGCTGCGCCTTGTGGAAGGCGGCAACGGCAAGGTTGAGCTCACCTGCCTTCGCCTGTTCCTCCCGCACTCGCTGCAAGAGCGGGATGAAACGACGGTTGAAGCCAACCATCGTGAGACAACCGTTTCGCTCAGCCAGCCTGGCGAGCTCCTCGGCCTGAAAGGTGGTCACCGCTGGTGGCTTTTCAATGAACACATGCTTGCGAGCCTTCAGGCAATAGACAACAATGTCGAAAAGATGGTGCGGAGGCATGAGGACGTACACGGCGTCAGGATCCTCTTTGGCCAGCATCTCCCGGTAATCGGAGTATGTGCGAGGGATGGCAAACCGCTGTGCCGTCTGCTGCCGCTTCTCGTCGATGAGCTCGCAAAGCGCGCAAAGATGCACATCGGGCATTTCGGCCAGGGATGGGTAGTGCACGGCGTTGGCCATAGCGCCCGCGCCAATGAGCGCTAGCTTCACCTTTTCCATGTCTGGGAGCCTCCATGTGAGCCCTGTCACCTAGGCAGGTTCAGATTCTAGCACCTAGCTGCGCGCTGCACCAGGCACTTGCCGAGGGCCAAAGCAGTCCCTTATACTGCCGCAAACGGCTGCTCTGAGCGACGAGGTATGCTGGCATGAGGCGAAGCCTGACCTTCGCGAAAGTGCGTTCCTGCTTCGCCTGTTCTGTGGAACAGCCGCAGGGCCTTTGGGGATACCCCAAAGGCCTTTTTGCGCCCACCTAAGGAGAAGAGCATGAACCCTTTAGCTGGCGCTGACATTCTCGATATACCATCCCTGCGCAAGGCCGACATCGAGCTTGTCTTGGAGGCGGCACGGGCCTTTGAGGCCCGGCTTGCCACAGAAAGCCTTATCCCGCTCCTGCGTGGCCGGGTTCTCACCACGCTTTTCTATGAGCCCAGCACCCGCACTAGGCTTTCCTTTGAAGCGGCCATGCTGAAGCTGGGCGGCAATGTGTTGTCCGTCTCCGATACTAGCGCTAGCTCAGTAGCCAAGGGCGAGTCCCTGGCCGACACGGCCCGCACCGTGGCACAGTATTGCGATGTGCTCGTGATCAGGCATCCACAACCTGGCTCAGCACGGGAGGCTGCAGACGCTGCAGACGTACCAGTGATCAACGCCGGAGATGGCAGCCACAACCATCCGACGCAGGCGTTGCTTGACCTCTACACTCTCGCCAAGGAATGCGGCAAGCTCGATGGCCTCAGGATCGCCCTCGTCGGGGATCTCAAATACGGGCGGACGACGCACTCGCTTGCCCAGGCGTTGGTGCACTATCACGTGGAGCTTTTGCTCGTCTCTCCACCAGAGCTGCGCATGCCTGCATGGGTCACGGAGTTCCTTGCGCAAAGCGGGGTGCCCTTCCGCGAAGCCCAATCGCTGCCCGAGGCTATGGCCGAAGCCGACGTGGTTTATATGACCCGCATCCAGCGAGAGCGCTTCAGCGACCCCACCCAGTACGAACGCCTGAAGGGCACATACGTCCTGACGCCGGAGCTCATGGCACAGGCACCTCGGCGGCCGATTATCCTGCATCCGCTTCCCCGGGTGGATGAGATCAGCCCTGCTGTTGATGGCTTCAAGGAAGCGGCCTACTTCCGTCAGGTGCGCAATGGGCTCTACGTGCGCATGGCGCTTCTTGCGCTGGTGCTGGGCGCAATCTCGGGGGCAAAAGAGGTCTTGGGGTGAGCTTCTTCGGTCGGCTGCGAGGGCGCGAGAGAGAGCTCGATTCCTGGCTGTGTGTCGGCCTGGACCCAATGCGCGAGCGGCTTCCACGCGGCCTGCCGGCAGGGATAGCGGGGCTGCGCGAGTTCCTCACTGCAATCATCGAAGCCACAAACGGCCTGGCGCTGGCGTACAAGGCAAACCTCGCCTACTACCTACGAGAGGGGCCGGAAGGCCTGCAGCTCCTGGTGGAGCTCGCCCAGGTCCTAGCACCTGGCCTGCCTCTCGTCCTCGATGCCAAGTTTGGGGATGTCGGACATACGGCGCAGGTCTACGCTGCATTTGCCTTCGAGACACTTGGCTTTTCGGCTGTCACGGTCTGCCCGTACGTCGGGGCGGAGGCGGTGGAGCCCTTCCTACTCCACGCGGATCGCGGCGTGTTTGTGCTGGGCAGGACGTCGAACCCCCGCTCTGGGTTGTTTCAAGATCATGCCGAGCTGTGGTTGCGCGTGCTGGACGAGGCGAGGGGATGGAATGCCAAGGGGAACGTTGGTGTGGTCATTGGTGCCACGCACCCCCAGGAACTTGCGCGCGCGCGTGAGCGTGCACCCGAGTTGCCGTTCTTGATTCCCGGGGTTGGAGCACAGGGAGGAGAGCTCGCGGCTGCAGCGCAGTACGGGCCAACTGCCGACGGCACGCCCCCGCTTGTCAATGTCGGCCGCAGCATCCTCTACGCCTCGGCAGATGCTGGCTTTGCGGCAGCCGCACAGCAGGCGGCGGCCCGCTACCGGGATGAACTGCGTCGCGCTCGGGACGCATCACCCAGGGGGAACTTCTTATGACACAGGAGCTGGAGACACTCCTCTGCGAGCTTCACCGGATCGGGGCTATTCGCTTTGGCGAGTTTCGGCTGAAGTCGGGCCAAACCTCGCCCATTTACATAGACCTCAGGCTGCTGCCCTCCTATCCGACGCTTTTGCGCGCTATGGCGCGTGCTCTGGGCCGGGCTGCCAGCGAACTGCACTTTGACCTCATCGCCGCCATACCCTATGCGGGCCTGCCCATAGGGACCGCGCTGGCGCTCGAGCTGGAAGTCCCTCTGATCTACCCGCGGCTTGAAGTAAAGTCGCACGGGACGCAGAAGTCCATTGAGGGCCACTACAGCCAGGGGAACATTGCCCTCGTAGTGGATGACGTCATCTCCACTGGAGAGAGCAAGCGCGAAGCAATCGCGCCGCTGCTTGAGGCTGGCTTGGTTGTGCGCGATGTGCTCGTTTTCCTCGACCGTGAGCAGGGTGGCCGTGAAGATTTGGCTCGACACGGGTGGGCACTGCACGCGCTGGTGAGCCTATCTGAGGCAATGGATGCGCTTTCGCAAAGGGGACTTATCAGCCCCGAGCAAAGGGAACTGGTCCGACGATATCTGAGCGGCGAGCGATGATCGAGCGCCCTGTTGACCC
>JAPWUW010000178.1 GCA_028275325.1 Anaerolineae bacterium
GGCGCGGCAATGGCCCGCAGCCGCTGCAGGAAGTAAAGCCCCTTCTCAGCCGCCTGGCGCGCAAGCCCAGTGCTTTGCAGCTCCTCCAGAGTGGCCAGCGCCGCAGCGCAGGCCAGGGGATTGCCGCCAAAGGTGGAACCGTGCTTGCCTGGCCCCAGAGCCCTCCTCACCTCTTCAGTGAAAGCCACTGCGCCCATCGGCACCCCACCAGCGATCGCCTTGCCCATGGCCAGCATGTCCGGAACCACGCCATAGTGCTCGCACGCGAAAAGACGCCCCGTGCGCCCAAACCCCGTCTGGACCTCATCCAGAATGAGCAACGCACCTCGCTCCAGGCAAAGCTTGCGCAGCCCCTCCAGGTAGCCCTCAGCTGCTGGCCGGACACCGCCCTCCCCTTGGACCGGCTCCACGACCACCGCAGCTACGTCCTCGTCGATAGCTTGCGCTGCTGCCTCCAGGTTGTTGTACGGAATGTGCCTCACACCCGGGACGAGCGGCTCAAAGGGCTCCCGATAATCCTTCTCCCAAGTGAGGCTGAGGCTGCCCATCGTCCGCCCATGAAAACCGCGCATCATGGCCACCAGCCCCTTGCGGCCAGTGGCAAGCCGCGCGAACTTGATGGCAGCCTCAATCGCCTCAGCCCCTGAATTGCAGAAGAAGAAATGCTCAAGGCCCGGCGGCATTACCTGCGCCAGCCGCTCCATGAGCAGAGCCCGCTTATCGTTATGGAAAATCTCAGAACAGCTGATCAGCGCCTCTGCTTGCTCTTGGATCGCGCGCACAACGCGGGGGTGGCAGTGCCCGAGGTTGGCCACGCCATGGCCAGCCACGCAATCGATGTACTCCCTGCCATCAGCATCCCAGACGCGCGCACCCAGCCCACGCACGAGCGTCAGGCCCCGCTTGGGGTACACGCCGCTGCCGAAGCGCTCCTCAAGGGCAGCAAAACGCGCCGAGAGGCTTCCCACTGCGCCACTTTGCTCTTGTCCTGATGCTGCCATATGCGCACCTCTAGGCGATGACCGTCCCCTCTCCGGCTAGCGCCCGGCAGACAGGTTGCTCGGCCCTCCCATCGGCCAGTATCACCCGGGGGACACCTGCCCGGACAGCCTCGGCGGCCCCTAAGAGCTTTACCTTCATGCGGCCTTGGGCATAGGACATGTACGCCTCGACCGCGTCGGCACTGATGCTTCGGATAAGGGTGCTCTCATCCGGGAAGGCGCGCAAGAGCCCGGGCACGTTCGACAGCAGCACCAGAGCGCCTGCTCCAAGCGCCACCGCGATTGCAGCCGCCGCTCGATCCCCGTCGGTGTTTATCGCCTCGCTCTCATATGAGATGGCCGGCGGGCAGATCACTGGCGTATAGCCGGCGCCGAGCAGAAGCTCCAAGAGCCGGACGTTCACCCTTTCCACCCGGCCCGAAAGGTCATCTCGAATGAGCACAACCTTGCCCCCTACCACCGCGCGGATGGCCTTCTTGCGCGGCCCCTCCAGCAGGCGGCCGTCGAGCCCCGAAAGGCCGATGGCGTTCACTCCCAGCGCCTGCAGCCTCTCCACGAGCATCTTGTTCATCTTGCCGCAGTAGACCATCTCGAAGATCTCGAGCGTGGCTCTATCGGTCCGCCGGCTCTGGAAGCCTTCAGTGGAGGTGATGAACTGCGGCGGGTACCCCAAAGCCTCAGCAACCCGGTTCGTCTCCGCGGAGCCTCCATGCACGAGGACTAGCCTGGTCCCTGCTCGCACAAGCTCAGCCACGTCCTGGCAGACGAGCTCGTAGTTTATGCCCTCGCTGCCACCTACCTTGACGACAATCGTCTCCTGCTGCCCACTCATCGCACCCTACTTTCTGAACCACGCGAGTATTGAACCCACAAGCCTTGCCAGCTGCCGCCAGAACCAATCCCGCAGTTTGTGCCAGGGCTTGCGCCCGAAACGGCTGGCAAAGGACTGTGCCGCATCGGCAAGCGAGACACCCTCTCCATATCGCTCCCGCAGGTAATAATGGTGCTCAAGCACCCAGATGTACAGGTCCCCCGCGGTGCGTCCTGGGAAACGCTCAAGGATCCCAGTTTGTTCTATGACCCGCACCGTCGGCAAATAGACGTTTTCGTACCAGGACTTGGCCGCTTCCTCGAAGCTGACTGGCGCCCCGCGTTCCTTGGCGAGGAAATACTGATGCCCTTCGATATGCCTCTGCAGGGCATCATAGGCCCCCGGCGCGGTGAGCTTTATGTCGATGCCCAAGATCTTATCCAGCTGCGTCCGCTCCAGGAACTGCAGGTGCTCCTGCTCCACAAGCAGGCGTTCTGTGTCGATATCCGGATCCAGCTTTACGCGCGAGGGCACCTCGATGACATAGGCATCGATGTACTTTGCCCCATGCCGGCGCGCCACCGAAATGCGATGGTTGCCGTCACGAACGAAGTACACATCCCCAACTTTATAGAGCTCCACGGGCGGGACGTTATCCATCCGGTGAAAAGCAGCGTCCAGGCTGAGCCACCTGTCCTCCGTCGCCGAGTGCAGAGGCAGGAATTCCCGGTCGAAATCATGGTACCGACCCTCGCTGCCAACAATGTTCTTTATCGGCACCGTCTCCAGCCGCCCCACCCCGCTGTGGTGCAGGCCCAGCCGCTGCTGCACCTCCCGGAAGGAAAGAAGGTCGCGCGGCTTGCCTGAAAGCAGCGACAACACCTGGTTGACAAACGCCTCTTTGCGCGCCTCCCGGAAGTGCTGCTGCGCCTCAAACCGCAGGTCCTGCCTGATCTTGCTCATGGCTCACAGTCAGCCCCTGGCTCAGCAGGAGGAACGGCCTTAGGCCGGCACGTTAAGCTCAAGGATGCGGAAGCGAAAGGCGTTCACCACCCTTGTCTTGCGGTACCAGCTCTCGGTGACCACACCGGGCGTGTATACGTGCATGTGCCCGTGAACCAGGATCTGCGGCCGGAACTTCTCCATCAACCACAGAAAGGTGCGGAACCCCCGGTGACAGCGATCCTGACCGTCATGTATGCCATACGGAGCCGCGTGCGTGACGAGTATGTCCAGGTAGCGCCCATGCCGCAGCCGCTGGAAGCAAAGGCCCGGCACAAGCCGCAGCGCTTTCAGGCGCATCTGCCGCTCCGTGTACTGATGGGGACCCTCGCTGTAGCGCATCGACCCCTCCAGGCCAGCCAGGATCACCCCCTTCATCCAAAGGACACGCCCATCAAGGTTGATGCATCCCTCTGGCTCTGTCTTCACCCGCCCATCCGCCAGAGTGAGGGTGTGAGCGTGGTTGCCCCGCACGTAAAGCAGGGGGACGTTGAGGGTGCTCACGATGAATTCAAGGTAATAAAAGGGCAAATCACCGCAGCTCAACACCAAGCTTACATCGCCGAACCGCTCCTTGAGCAGTGGGCTGTAGAGCCTGGGGTCAATCTCGTCGGCAATTGCCAGAATCTTCAACTTATTGGCCTGCAGAGGCCAGCCACCCGCTCCGGCACGCCGGCCATATTCCAGAGCAAACCGCGCCTGCCGCTAGATTGGGTGCAGCCCGGTGAACTCAAGGCCTGCAGTCTCCGGGAATCCGCACATGACGTTCATGGCCTGGACAGCGTTGCCAGCCGCCCCTTTCATGAGGTTGTCTATAGCCCCCATGACCACCACCCGGTTGCTCTCCGGATCCACCTCAAAGCCTATGTCGCAGAAGTTGCTGCCGGCAAGGATCTTTGGCTCCGGGTAGCGGTAGACGCCTTTGCGCTCCCGAACCAGCCGGATGAACGGCTCGCTTCCGTAGCTCTCACGGTATATGCACCAGAGATCCTTCTCCGCAACCGGCTGGCGCATGAAGCAGTGCGCTGTCACAAGTATGCCGCGCACAAGCTCCACCGCTGTTGCCGAAAAGTGCACCTCAGGCGGTTGCCCAAAGGAGAGCTCCTGGCGGATCTCTGCCAGGTGCCGGTGCGCCACAGGCGCGAACGAGCGAACCGCTCCAGAGCGCTCCGGGTGGTGAGAGGCGAGGCTCGGGGTGTTGCCGCCTTCGGAGGAGCCCACCTTGGCCTCCACCACGGCCCGCTCGACGAGGCCACGTTCGAAAAGCGGCTTCAGGGCCAGAATCGTGGCCGTCGCGTTGCAGCCTGCTCCCGTGGCATAATTGGCGCGCTGCAGCTCAGCCCGGTGCAACTCCGGCACACCGTACACGAACCGCTCGAGCCACGCGGGCGCGGCGTGTTCCCGGCCATAGTACGTAACGTAATCTTTCGGCGAACGCAGGCGGAAATCCGCACTCAGGTCGATGATGCGAGGTGCGAGAGAGGCAAACTTCTCAATGCGCTCCATGGCCATCCCGTGCGGCAGCGCAAGGAAGAGCAGGTCGCAGGGCTCAAGCGCGGCCAGAGGCACGAACTTGAGCTGGCATCGCCCCCGCAGGTTGGGGTGGACTGTGTGCACGTAGGAGCCAGCAGCGCTCTCCGCGGTCACTTGCTTCACCCGGACCTGCGGGTGCCCAAGAAGCAGCCGCAAAAGCTCCCCACCGGCGTAGCCCGATGCCCCGGCAATGGAGACTTCTAGCACGGCCCCCCCTCAGCAACCCTCAGGACATAATCGACAATCCGGCCCGGGATATCCACACCGGTAGGCGCAATGCTGTTGCGGAACTCCATCGTGTGGTTCACCTCATTCACAAGGTAGCCGCGCTCTGGGTGCTCAAAGACGTCGATTGCGAGCACCCCTCCGCCAACAGCCCTGGCTGCACGCACGCACAATTCACTCAGCTCGGGCGTAACGGGGCAGTTGCTGGCCTTGCCACCCCGGGCCGTGTTCGTAATCCAGTGCGTCGACTCGCGATAGATGGCGCAGATCGTCTCATCGCCGACAACAAAGGCTCGAATGTCTCTGCCACCCTTTTTCGGCACATACTCCTGGATGTAGAAGATGCTGTGCTGGTAGCTACCAAGCACTTGCTTATGCTCGAGGATGGCCTCGGCCGCCTCCCTGTCGTTCACCTTGGCAAGCAACCGCCCCCAGGAGCCCACGACCGGCTTGAGCACCACGGGGTAGCCAAGCTCCTCCATGGCCCGCAGGGCAGCCTCGGGGGTGAAGGCAAGCCTCACCTCCGGCTGCGGTACCCCAGCCCGCGTCAGGGCGCTTGTCGTGTAGAGCTTGTCACCACAGTTGGCCACCACCTCGAACGTGTTCACTGTGGGCACGCCCCAGTCGTTCAGCACGCGCAGCGCATACAGCGCGTGCGAATGGGTGATGCAGCGCTCAAGCACAACGTCATAGGCAAACTGGTTCTGTCGCCTGCAGACGTTGAAGATCACATCCCCGTCGTAGATGAGCTCGTAGGAGACGCCGCGCCTTTCCAGAGCCTCAAATATGAGCTTCTCCTCCACTCGCACGCGCGAGTACAGAACGCCGACCCGCATGCTCAAGGCCTATTCGCCCCAATCCTCTTCCTCTTCGGGGGCGAGCTCCACAGCGAGCGGCTCCACGCTCACAACCTCGAGCTCCACCGCACAATCGGGGCACTCAAGGATCTCCCCCTGCAGCACATCATCCGCCACCTCGATTTCACACCCGCATTCCGGACATTCCACAACCTTTGCCACGCCACGAACCTCCCAAAAAGTGTCTTTGGCCTACCCTGCCGACCGCCGCACGAGCTCGGCAACGGCTTCTGCTACATCCCTTGTGCTAGCCTCGCCGCCAAGATCCGGCGTGCGCAGCCCCTGCTCCA
>JAPWUW010000179.1 GCA_028275325.1 Anaerolineae bacterium
CTGGCGGCTGGTGCGCCGGCCATGGTCCAAGGTTGAGGACACGACGGGCAGAGCGTTCTCGGGCCTGAACTCGCCTGGCCGCACGGATTCGCTCTTTGGCGGCAGCGGACGCGCGGCGCGCGAGTACAGCGACAGCCACGATATCGGTGAGAGTGTGCCACTTGGCAACGCGGTGGTGATGTATGTGCAGACGTCCGACCCGGCACCTGAGCCTTGGATCAGCGAGTTTCGCGGTTACGGTGCGGTCTCTGCGCCACAAAGGCACTGGCGCGCGGCCACATATGACACTTACACCGGCTTGGGTTGGCACAATGCATCCAAGCAAGAGCGGCAGTGGGAAGCAGGGGTGCCATTACCCGGAGAACTCGGCTCCCCTCGCAAGGAATTGCGCCAGCGCTACCGGCTCATTGCAGCGGGCAGTACGCTCTTTGCTGCTGGGCAACCGTGGAAGCTCGAGCAGGCAGCAACGCTTGTTGAGCGCGCGCCAGGGGATCTCATTGCCTTGCAAGGCCGGGTGTACTCCTATACGGTGATCTCGCTGGTGCCGGATGTAACCGTGGCTGAGCTCGCGGCAGCGGGGGAGGATTATCCGGACTGGATCCGGGAGCGATACCTTGCCTTGCCACCGCTGCCAGAGCGGGTGGTAGAGCTTGCGCGCGAGATCACCGGCGCTGCCCAGACACCTTACGACAAGGCGCGGGCTGTCGAGGTGTACTTGCGCCAACTGCCGTACGACCTGTCTGTGGAACGACCTGCCAGCGGTGATGTCGTCGATTACTTCCTCTTCGATGTAAGGAAGGGCTTTTGCGATTACTACGCTTCGGCTATGGCGGTGCTCTTGCGCGCTGTCGGCGTGCCCACGCGGCTTGCTGTTGGCTATGCGCGGGGAACGTACGACCAGCGCACTGGCGAGTGGGTGGTCACTGAACAGGATGCTCACGCCTGGGTGGAGGTCTTCTTCCCGGGGATAGGGTGGGTGGAGTTTGAACCCACACCGTCGCAAGAGGTCTTCACCTATCCGCTGGGGGACCTCTCAGGGCCAAGGAATCCAGCTGTGCCTACGCCTGCGATCCCGAGGGCCAGCTGGCGCTTGCCGCTTGACGTGCGTGGGGTGAGGCTAGCCCTCGGTGCTGGCCTGGCGCTTTGGGCGCTGGCGGTTCTCGTTGCCAAAGGTATACAAAGGGCTAGGTTGGGGCCAAAGGAACGCATCGCAGAGGCATATGCCGGTGCAACCCGCGCTCTTGCGCGCTTGGGGCTGGCACCCTCACCAGCGGAGACGGCCCGGGAGTTCTACGAGAGGGCCTCGCGCTCCCTGGGCCGAGAGGCGATCGTCGTCATGACGCCGTGGGATCGGCAGTGGGTCTGGCAACCGGGAGACCTAGCGCGTCCCCTCCGCCGGTTGGCATGGCTGTACGAGCGAGCGCTGTTCAGCCGGGAAAAGGCAAGCATAGCGCTGGCCCGGGAGGCCAAGCAGCTCGCCAGCAAGGTGCGCTGGCAGGTCCTCGCCCTCTGGGTGGCGCAAAGGCTCGGGGAGTGAACGACCGGCCTAGCTTCCCTGCGGCCGGGATTCGCTCAAGTAGTAGGCTAGCGCGCCCATGAGGCCCACATCATCACCGAGAGCAGCGGGCACAATGGCACAGTGCTCCCAGTACGCTTGCGGGGCTCGTTTGCGCACCGTTTCAATTACCGGGTCGAACAGCAATGGCCCTGCCTTGGTCACTCCACCCCCGAGAACGACGACGGTGGGGTCAAAAGTGTAGAGAAAGTTGACGATCCCGACGCCAAGGTAGTAGCCAGCTTGCCGGTAGATTTCCCTGGCAAGGGCATCGCCAGCTTGCGCTGCCTCCGCGACGACTCGCGCTGTGATTCGAGAGGGATCTCCTTCTGCGATGGAGGCGATTATCGAGCGTTCGCCGCGCTCCAGCGCTTCGCGTGCCATGCGGGCGATAGCGGTTCCGCTGGCCAGGGCCTCTATGCAGCCGTAGTTGCCGCAGCCGCAGCGCGGCCCATCATGCATGATGGAATTGTGGCCAAGCTCTGCGCCGTACCCGTGGGACCCCACGAGAAGCTTGCCATCGACAATGACACCGCCGCCAATCCCCGTGCTAATTGTGAGGTAAATGACGTCCTTGTGCCCGCGGGCAGCGCCGAACGCCTGCTCGCCCAGAGCAGCTAAGTTGGCATCGTTGCCCAACAGCACCGGCAGCCCTAGCTCCCCCTTCATGATGTCGACCAGCGGGACGTTCACCCACCCGGCAAGGTTCGGAGCAGCGACGATCACGCCTCTTTTGGGGTCCAGAGGGCCCGGCGCCGCCACTGAAATGGCCGAGACTTGGCCACCAGCTGCAGTTATGGCCTCGCGGGTTGTCGCAAGCAGCGCGCGCAAGATCGCCTCCGGGCCCTCCCGCGCGGGCGTCGGCCGCGCCTTCCTAAGCACGAACTCGCCGCTGGGGCGGCTGATCGCCACCCGGATCTGGCTGCCGCCCAGATCAACAAGCGCTATAAGTTCATTGCGTTCGTTCATTCTCTCATCCCACCCGCAAGCATTGACCGGACCGCGCAGCCAGTATAGCATGTTGCCTGCTTGCGCTCATACTGGCTCGCTGTTCCGCTGTCAGGAGGGAGCGTGGGCAGGATCCAGAAAGGTTCAGGGTTACCACGGGAGCTTCTGTGAAATGCACTGTCCGGCCAGCCGGGCTTGAGTTGACCATGGCATCTTATTCCGACGTCGCCCTGGCACACGGCGGCGCAGTCCTAGTCTACCGTGCGGTAGATGGCCTCCCTCCGAACGAGACGCGCCTCTTTGCCATGCGCAGTGAGGACGCGGGCCGTACTTGGCATGGCCCCCACCCGGTTGACATCGCGCTCTCGCGTTCTGCGGACCAGGCACTGTGGAACCGGCCGCGGCTCAGTGCCCAACACGATGGCGGGCTCACGTTGCTTGCTGATGTGAGGCTCTTTGGCAAGGGCACCGCGGCAGCTGTGGTGTCTCCTGAGCGGACCCGCGTGCTCCTTTGGCGCAGCTTCGACGGGGGCCTGCGCTGGAGCGAGGCGCGGTTTACGGCGATCCAGGGGCGAATGCCGGATCGGCTGCACGAGTTCTCAGCTGATACGTGGCTGGTCGCGACCGACTACGAGAGCATGCGCCATTTCGGCGCTTGCGCGCAGGTCGTCAACCTGAGCACCGATGGGGGTGAGCACTGGGGCACGCTGTCGGTGGTGGCGGATTTGCCGGGCATGTGCTTTCGGGCCGGGTGCATAGCCGCGGCTGGCGGGGGGCGGCTTGCTTGCCTGCTGGGCGAAGAGTCGGGAGCGCGCGTGCCACTGCACGTGTCGTTCTCATTCGATGGCGGCATGCACTGGTCATTGCCTGGGCCGATGCCTTTGGTGGGCGTTCGCCCGGTTGTCGGCTGGTTGCGCTCTGGGTGGTTACTGTGCCTGTACTACGAAAGGCCCAGCCTGAAGGCTAGCGAGGGCTGCGTGGCCGCTAATGTGGTAGCCTGGCTTGGGCGCCAGCTTACGGATATGGCTCAAGGCTATACGGTCACCGTTGCGCAAGCGAAGCTGGACTTCTGCCATCAGGGCAGCTGCGGGTTCGTGGAACTGGGGGAAGGGAATGTCCTCATAGCGTACGATGATACGACAGCCTCTGGGCACCCGTGCGTGCGCAGCGCGTTTCTGGAGATTCGCTGCTAGATCGGCGCAGTTCAGCTGGCGATTCAGCCTTTTTCGGCGCCAGAAGTGGCGTAGATAAGCCCAGTATCTTCGCTATAGGGCTCCTGGCCCAAGTACATCCGGGTAAAGCTCCTTGTTGGCTCCAGCCCCAGCTCCAGGGCGAGCCCATTGGCTTCTGCGTTTGGCTCCGGGCAATCGAATGCGACGGCCTGGCCAGATAGGCTGCTGAAGGCCCAGGCGAGAAGGTTGCGGGCAACGCGAGGGGTTGTGGCCACAAGAGGGCCAATGAGGCAGAAGCGCCGCCCGTGACGCCCCAAGACGTAGCCGCACCCGGCACCCGGCGCTTCGCAGTAAGCAGCCAGGCTGGGGAAATCTGCGGCCAGAGCGCGCAAGAGCGCGCTGCGGTCGACCCCGTATGCTAATCGATCGAGGGCGCACGCCCTTGCAAAGAGTTCCGGCTCTGCACTTATGGGAGTCACACCCTCGAAGGGCTGCGGAGTCGCCACGCCACGGTAGCGGTGCAGCTTGAAGGTGGCGGTGAACCCCAGCCTGGCGTAGAGGGGCTGACCGAGAGGTGTGGCATCGAGCTTCACGGTACGGGCACCGGCCTCCCAGAGAGCCTGCACGGCACTCCAGACAATAGCTCGGCCCAACCCCTGTCCGCGGAAGTTGGGCGCCACCACAACCATGCCCACCCAGCCTACTGGGCCAAACAGCGCTGTCGTCGCTGTAGCCACAAGCGCACCGTTGACGGAAATAGCGAGGGCACGCCGTGGCGGCAGGCTCAGGAATCGAGCCCAATCGGTTTCAGTCTGGTTCCAGCCCTCTTGCCAGCCCAAGTAAAGTGCAGCCGGGATATCCGAGCTATGCAAAGGGCGGAGGGCGGCAACTCCATTTGGCAGCGCTTGAATGGCCGCGATCATTGCCTTGGGCCACAATTGGGGAAGTGGCTAAGCCCAGCGGCCAGGAATGGCTGTGGCGCACTGGGGGCAGGTGCCATCCTGGCCAAGTCTATTCATGCTCACGTGGAACCCAAAGCGCCGCACCAATTCCGCTCCACATTTCGGGCAATAGGTGATTTCTCCTTCTCCCGGCACATTGCCCTGGTATACAAACTGCAGGCCTGCGTTGAGGCCAATCTCTCGCGCTCGCTCAAGCGTCGAGAGCGGCGTTGGCGACACGTTTGTCAGCCGGTAATCCGGGTGGAAACGCGTCACGTGCCAAGGCGTATCGCTCCCCAGATCGTGCGCCAAGAAGGTGGCAAGCTCCCGGAGCTCCCCTTCGTCATCGTTCAAACCCGGGATAAGAAGCGTGGTCACTTCCACCCAGATGCCCAGCTTCTTCATGAGGCGCAGCGAGTCGAGCACTGGCTGGAGCCTGGCGCCACACTGTTCCCGGTAAAAGCGGTCGCTCCAGGCCTTGAGGTCGACGTTGGCGGCATCCAGAAGAAGCCCGTCGGGCTGGCGCAGCATCTCGAGGCAGTCGGCTGTCATGTAGCCGTTCGTGACAAAGACATTGGCCAGCCCGGCCTGGCGTGCAAGCCTCATGACCTCATAGGCATATTCGAAAAAAACGGTGGGCTCAGTGTACGTGTACGAAATGCTTGCGCAGCGGTACCTGCGCGCTGCGCTAACTATGGCATCCGGGGGCGTCTGAGCCGGCAGCGTGACCTGCGTCAGGCGAGGCAGCTGGGAAATCTGCCAGTTCTGGCAGAAGGAGCAGCGGAAGTTGCAGCCAGGGGCGGCGATGGAATAAGAGAGGCTGCCCGGCAAGAAGTGGAATAGTGGCTTTTTCTCAATGGGATCGACTGCTTGAGAGATCACCATGCCATACGTGAGAGAATAGAGCACCCCCTCGCGGTTTTCACGGACAGCGCACAGGCCTCTCTTTCCAGGCTGAATGAGGCAGTGGTGCGCGCACAGGCGGCAGCGCACTGCAGCGTCCTTTTCACGTTCGTAGAGCATCGCCTCTCGCACAGCTACCCCCTTGCCAGGCTTCCAACCGACCTCCT
>JAPWUW010000180.1 GCA_028275325.1 Anaerolineae bacterium
GAGAGGAGACAGCAGATCTTGCCCGCCAGATCCAGACGGCCAGTCTGCCCTTTGCCTACGGCTTGCGGGGCACGCTGCCGGAGGTCGCCCTACAGGGAGGTGGGGGCGGGGACCCGTTCTACATCTTGCGCAAGGTGCCCAACGAGCGGCTCCTGCCTGGCGGTTCGCCTTTTGAGATGGCCAGGACAGACATGGGCTACATGGAATTCTTGTGGAAACCTGCTTCCTGGAGGATCGTGGTGGACATCAAAGCCACCCTGGAGGCGAGTCAGGCCATTTTCTGGTGGCAGCAAGGGAAGTGGCATGTGCGGGCTGGCTACGGCATCGCCGCCGATTACCTGAAGCTCTTCAGCAATCAGCCAGTGAGCCAGGGCAAATCCTTGCCCCAGTTGCTCAACTCACTGAGGCCAAAGATAGTGCAGGGCCTGGGTGACTTCCTTTCTGAATTAGATGCCCAGAAAACGAAGCCGCTACCCAGGCTGCTGCTGCGGGTGGACAGGGCCCTTCGCCTGTTCTTTGAGCCTCACGCCCGCTTCGTCTTGGGCCAGGGTGATGTCTACCTCTTACGGGTGGATCAAAATGCGATTGCCGAATCGGTGGAGGATCGTCTGGGTAATGCTCTGGTACTTCCTGATCAGACCTGGCTTGTCCTCTACGGTTACGGCAAGGAGGAGGCCCAGAGCTTGCTGAAGGCTGTGTCCGCCCTGGACTGGCAGGAAGTGATTTACGACTGGGACACGCTCGAACTGCAAGGTACCCGTATCATTGGCCCAGTGCTTCTAGATCGGGTGGCCGGAGCCTGTTTTGAGGTGTACCGGAGGCTGGTGGAACATGTCGACGCTGGTTGCTAGATACAAAACCGCGCTGGGCAAGTCCACCGGCCGGCAAAGTTTATACGATCATTCCCTGGCTTGTGTAGACGTAGCGTTGCGTGTGGCCCAGCTGGCCGGCGAGGAACCCGGCCCCCGGCTGGACCGTTTGGTCTTTGCTACTTTCGTGCACGATGTGGGCAAGCTGGCTCCGGAGTTTCAGGCCATGCTAGAAGCTGCAGCGAATAGTCGGCCGCTGCCGGGCAAGAGGGTAAAGCACGAAGCCAGCACCTTTGACTACGACCACCCCCGGTTGGTCCTAGAGAACAAGGAAGTTGTCCAGAAGGAGTTGAAGGCGACGCGCGGATATGATCTGGACCTGGCGAAGCTGGAAGGGGCCATGGATCACGTCTGGGCCTTTGCCGTGACCCACCACGGGTTGTTCTACCTGTCGTACGAACGGGATGGAGCAGGCAACCTCCGTCCTCTGATTCGCCGCCAGTGGACCAGTTTTTACCCCAACGAGGAACGGCGTATCACCCTGGTGGACCTGCTGTTTGAGTACCATCCCTTGGGTGGACTGGTTATGATCGCGGACCTGGTGGCCTCGTATTGCCATGAGCAGGGCAGGGATTACGCAGCTCTTTTCGGACGAATTGCTACCATGGGGCAACTCCTGGACACGTTGATCGAGCGGGCCCCGGAGATCGAGGAGAGCCTGCAACGCTCCGACCCGCGCGATTACAGCCTGCGGCAGGTATTACAGATACTGGCAGGAGGAATTCAATGAGTAATAGAGCTTTTGCGTTTGTAACTCAGGTGGCTGACGAAACTCTGACCCGCTGGGGTATGTCCGGAGCGATTGGTGCAGATACGATTGCCTCTCTGGTCGCCGACGGTGCCGCTTACTGGGAGCAGGGCCTTCCTGACGGCTACCATCTGGCCCTGATCCGCCTCTTCTCGCCGGTGGTACGCCGCGAGGAGGTCTTCTTGGGCAATGTGCTACTTAACGACTTCCTGAGCAAGGCTCTCATCCGGGCCGTGGAGCAAAACAACCTGGGTCGCATGGCCCTTCTGGCCAACGACCTGGAGAACTATTACTACCTCTATCACGGCCGGGCGGCTCTGGAGGAGGTGGCCGAGGCGTTCCAAAAAGAGGTGCTGGCTAGCCTGCCTGACCTGTACTTTGGAGATCAAGACCCTGGCAGGGGTATTCATGGCGAGCTGAAGCGAATGTTCACTTTTGACAAGAGCGACTTTGAACCGTTCCCCGTGTATTGCGTCCCGCATTTCTTGGCCAAATCACTAGAGCAGGCTGTTCGTAAGCAAATACGAAGGTTTCTCGAAGAAACGGAGTTTGATAGAAATGCGCGTAAGGTCATGGCCAGCCTTTCTTTCTTCTACGGTCAAACTAGTGGTGGGCTCGGTGACGCTCAGAGCTTCGCCATGTTCCTATATAGGCTTGTTGGTGTCTACGGGGTGCTGCCTCCCAAGAGGGTCGCTAGAGTCTTTGGCATCGAAGAAGTTACCAAGCAAGCGATCAAAGACAAGATTGACGCTGGCCAGTACTCCAGAGAGGACCTTCGAAGCCTACTGGCTGACCTCTTGACCTACTTTCAGACAGAGATTGACCGAGGCAGAGATGAATGGCTGCTAGGTTTTATTCGTAAGGACAACAAGTTGATGGAAATAATGCCCGACGAGTTGTTGAATGAGGTTCTAACGGGGTCCCAGGTGGGACAGGCTTCGCTTGGCACTCCAAAAGTTGTTGAAGGAGAGGTGAGCTGTCGTCTGTGCGGGATGCGTTTGCCCACAGTACGGGACCGGTTTATCACTCTTGGTGTCAATGTTTTTCGTTTCCATAATGAAAGCGCCAAGAAACCCGATCGGGGAAGTGATCCAAATGTTTGTGCCAAATGCGCCCTATCGTCTTACCTGTTACAGCGGGTGCTCGGTTCCGGACCGGTATCAGTCGGAGGCAAGTTGCCTCAACTGCCCCGTCTATACAACCTCGTCTTCCACTATGGCTTCCACGACGAGGCCGGGGCTCAGCGCCTAGCAGCCATGATTGACGACCTCTTCGACCTGATCGGCTCTTTCCAACGGAGAGCGCAGGGGGAGAAGCGATTCTTCTCAGTGGAGTACATCCGCGAAGAAGTGGCCAAGCGGGCAGCGGAACGCCAGGCGGCCGCCGAAGCCCCCAGCAGCGAGGAAGAAGACTTTGCCGCACTCATCGCCGACGACGCAATGGCCCCCGGTCTGGAAACCCTGGGCCAGATGCGCACAGACGTGCAGGCTCAGGTCCTCCCCCTAGGGGTGGGCCACTACCGGCTGCTGGCTTTCATCCTGCCTCAACTCCAGCCGGGTCGAAATGAGGCCCTGGATTTCGTCCAGCGGCGTTTGTCGCGCAGCCGCCTGGCTGCTTTCACTCTACTCGCCCTCTTGCGCAGACTGTGCGGCTGCGATGGGCCGTACTACTTCCAATCCGTGCCCACCCTGGCTCCGGGCGGCTTCGACTCCAACACCTTCTACGTCCAGGGTAAGGCCGAGAACGCCGACGATGTCTTGCGGCGCTACAGCGCCATCGTGAATTTCGCGCGGCGGGTGGCCAAATATCGAGAGGGGCATTCGCTGCTAGCCGATTGGATCCTGCTAGCTGAACGGTTGGCGGAGGATCCTCTGGGCATGTTCTCCGAAGTCCTTCGGGATTCGCCCCTGCGAAGTGGGGATGACCTCCGAGAGGCTCGCTATAGACGCCTTTCCAACGAGTTCATCAAAGGATCGGGGGTGATTGATGGGATAGAGTACCTGAAGCTCATGGAACAACTCAAACACCTATAAGTCGCAGCAGCGTGGGGCACTACAACGATTGAGGAGGAGGTGAAACTATGCCAAGACAGGTCGACACAGCCGCACTGGACGAGTTCTGCGGGCTCCTCTTCCGCGTCCTGGATCGCTTGGGAGGCGACCTTTTGCCGCTCTTCCTGAGCGAACGGCCCACGGCTTACGAAAAGTATCCACGCCTGCTTCTGGGGCACATCCGCTACTATGATAACGTGGAAGCGGGCTTCGAAGAGTGGAAGAGCAAGGTCTTGCGCGACGCCAGCGATTATCGTCGGGAGGATGCGTTCCCGGAGCTCCTGGCTCTCAAGAAGTGGCTCCTAGAGCATCGGAGCCTCTTCGAGGGCCGCAGGGATAACCTGAACCATCTCAAGCGCAGCCTCTACGCCCGAGCCTACGAATACCTTTACCCTCGACGGCTGCTCGCTGGCGCATATGCGGAGGCCAATCGAGGCAACCCTGATGCCCTCGAGGAAAACGCCATCCGGGCTAACTTCCGGCAGGTGGTGCACTCCCACATCGCCCGGCTGGCCGAGGCCTACGGCGAGGGGGAGCGGCTTGAGAATATCGTGGCCGAGGCCGAGGAGTTCCTCATTGCCAATCGTCAGCGATACCGCTGGAGGCTGCGAGAGATGGAGACCGCCGAAACGTTCGAGGGAGCGCGTGAGGATTAGCACTCAGCATTCTCGTTTTGGGCACATGTCGGAAATGGTGAACTCAAGGAGGCAAACCCATGAACACGATCGACTCCTTTGCCAAGCAGATGGTTCCCGTTGATGCCTTGATCCCCAGGCTAGTGAATAAGCGACGCGTGGCCCAGCCAGTCTACACCCGTCGGGTGGTGACGATTGCTGGCCTAAAGACTGCGAAGACCCGTTTCTTACCCGTATCTCACGAGGGCCATGGCATTGAGACCTATGTGGATAAGCTGGAACTCCTGGGCAAGACCAGAGCAGAGTTCATCAGCCGCAAGCTAAAGGGGATCGAGCGCCGGGCTCACATGGGCCTTTTCAGGGAGCTCGTGGAACAGAGATCGGGAGACGGCTGGCAGCAATTCTTTGCCGCCAAGTTCGACAAGGAGTGCACCATCCCCGATAGCCTCTGCATCGCCTGCTGGAACTGCTCCCTTTTCGGTGGCTTAGAGGCCGGGAAAGGAGCCACTTTCTCGCGAATCCGCTACTTTGATACCTACTCTGTCGAGGACGCGGCAGACTGCATAGCCATGGAGGGCGGCGAAGAGGGCATGGGCATCGGTAACCAGGTATACGAGGATGTGAACAAGGCTCGTGGCGCCGAGACCTACCATCTCTACGAGTACGTCAAAGCCGGCACGCGCTTCCCGTTCATTACCATCATCGAGAGCCCAACGCTCCTGGACGTGGCTGGCTACCTGCATGCTGTGCGCCGGGCTGACGAGCATGGCTACGGCAAGTACTCGGCCAATCATGGCAAGTTTGACACCCGCTTTCTGGTGGTGGCCACCGGTTACCCCCGCTTCTCCGTGCTCGACATGCTCCAGTGGGCCGACGAGGGGACGCTGGAAAGCCGCTTTGCCAAGCGGGAGGTGTACTTTGACGACCTGAACGGCAGTGTCGCCCTCTTTGGGGACGAAGTCGAAGCCCTGGCCGGAAAACTTGCGGAGGCCTTTGACGAGTACTATCGGGCTCTCGGTTAGAGGAGGTGATGCCTAATGCTCTATGCCAGAGCCATCACCCTGCGAAACTGCGGGCGCTTCACGGTGATCGCCTCCGACTTCGGCTCGGACTACCGCACTCATACCCACGTCACCAGTGAGGCCCTCTACGCTGCCCTGACCCGAGGTGCGACCTGGCGGCCACGCTTGATTGACCTCCGGAATGATCCGGATACCTTCACCCTGGCCTACGACGTGGCCGCCATGCCCATCTGGTTCCTGCCCGGCATCTTCATGGCCGATGGGAGCCCTCGCCTGCCCGATGCCTACCTGGATACGACGGCTTTCAATGTCGTGCACGAGTTTTACCCCAGCACCAGCTTGAGCT
>JAPWUW010000181.1 GCA_028275325.1 Anaerolineae bacterium
TGCTACGTCCGGGGGTTAGCTATGGCGGTAGCGGCGCAGAAGACGCATAAGGGCGGGCTTGCTTCTCTTCCCCGCAATATCTGGGCGGTGAGCGTTACCTCGTTCTTGATGGACGTCTCCAGCGAGATGGTGCTCAACCTCCTGCCCCTCTTCCTCAATACTGTCCTTGGCGTAAAGACCAACGTCATCGGGCTGATTGAAGGTGTGGCTGAAGCGACAGCAAGCCTCCTGCGGCTGTTTTCCGGCTGGCTGTCTGACAAGGTCGGAGCCAGGAAGTGGCTGGCCGTTTTGGGGTATGCCCTTTCGGCGGTCAGCAAGCCGTTTTTCTACTTCGCCAACTCCTGGGCATCTGTGGCCGCCGTCCGTTGGATTGACCGAGTTGGCAAGGGGGTGCGCACAGCGCCGCGCGATGCCCTGGTCGCCGATTCGATAGCGCCAGCACAACGCGGGCTTGCCTTCGGCTTCCACCGCGCAGCCGACACAGCAGGTGCAGCGACAGGGCTGCTGGTAGCGTTCATTGTGCTCTGGAGAGCGGGGGGTGGCAGTTACCTGCGAGCCGAGACTTTCCGCCTAGTCGTGCTGGCGAGCATCGTGCCGGCCTTCCTAGCCGTGTTGACGCTTGCCCTTGGAGCGCGCGAGCCCCATGAGAAGCGGGCGCTCGGCCGGCCGCAGTTTGGCTTCCGGGGGCTGGGCCAGGCGTTCGCCATCTTCATGGTCATCGTCGCACTGTTTGATCTTGGCAACAGCTCCGATGCTTTCCTCATCCTGCGAGCACAACGCGCCGGGCTGAACATCTTCGGCATCCTCGGCATGCTGCTTACGTTCAACCTCGTGTATGCGCTCGTCTCCACCCCGGCTGGCGTCCTTTCCGACCGCATCGGCCGGCGGGCGCTGCTCATTGGCGGCTGGTTCGTGTATGCGGCTATCTACTTTGGCTTCGCCCTGGCCAGCAGAGGCTGGCAGATCTGGCTTCTCTACTCGATCTACGGTGTGTACTACGGCATGGCTTACGGCGCGGCCCGCGCCATGATTGCCGATATCGTGCCAGCGGACCTGCGCGCCACAGCTTATGGCACATACGCTGCCGTCCTCGGCGTCCTGGATTTTCCGGCTTCGGCGCTGGCGGGCATCCTCTGGGATGGCATCGGCCCGTGGCACGGTTTCGGCCCTGGCGCGCCGTTCGCCTTCGGAGGGGCGCTCGCGCTTCTTGCGGCCATGCTGATGGCGCTCTGGGACCCGCGCCGGAGCACTGGGCAGCAGCGCTGAAGGGCCAGCGGCTCGCCAGCTTGCCCACACGATCTCCGGGCGCGCTCTGCCAAGCAGCGGCCCCTCGGCAGGCCATGTTTTCCTCAATGGCGCCAACTTTGACACTTGGCTGCCCAGCCCGTATGCTCGCATGCTATGGCTGAAGCGAGCGAAGCTGCCTTCTACGACGAAGCCCGTATCTTCGTTGCAGGGGGCAGGGGTGGCAATGGGGTGGTAAGCTTCCGCCGGGAGAGGTTCGTTCCTTTGGGCGGGCCGGACGGCGGCAATGGTGGCCATGGCGGCAGTGTTTACCTTGTGGCCTCCCCTGACGTGCGCACCCTGGCCGCGTTCCGGCGGCAGCGGCATTTCCGCGCCGGAGATGGCCAACACGGAAGCGGCAAGAAAAAGCGCGGCGCCAACGGCGAGGACATGCACATCACCGTGCCCTTGGGCACAATGGTATACGATGCCGAGAGTGGCGAGTTCCTAGGGGATCTGATCCTCCCTGGCCAGACGCTGCTTGTGGCCCGCGGCGGACGCGGCGGGAGGGGCAACGCTGCCTTTGCCAGCCCAACCAACCAGGCCCCACGCATTGCTGAGGCCGGGGAACCGGGCGAGCAGCGCTGGCTGCGCTTGGAGCTCAAGCTGCTTGCGGATGTCGGGCTTGTGGGTATGCCAAATGCTGGCAAGTCGACGTTGCTCGCCGCTATCAGTGCTGCGCGCCCCAAGATTGCGCCCTATCCCTTCACAACACTGCACCCGAACCTGGGGGTTGTCGAGCTGCCCGATGGCCGGTCTTTCGTGGTGGCGGACCTGCCGGGCCTGATCGAGGGTGCACACGCCGGGGCCGGCCTCGGCCATCAGTTCCTCCGTCATGTGGAACGGACGCGGGTCCTGGTGCACGTGATCGATGGGTCAGCCAGTGACCCAATCGGTAGCTATCGCTGCATCCGCCAGGAACTTGAGCTCTATTCCCCGGCACTCAGCGCCAAACCGGAGCTTGTGGCCTTCAATAAGATGGATCTGCCCCAAGCCCAGGCGAACTGGCCAGCGGCACAAGCCCAGCTGGAGCAATTGGGCGTGTGCGCTCTCCCCATTTCTGCAGCCACCGGGTTGGGGCTGCCAGACCTTCTGGCCGCAATTGCCCAGGAGCTCGAAAGGGCCCCGCAGCCCGAGTATCCGCAAGCCGTGCCAATACTGCGGCCAAAAGCAGTGGACGAGGAGCGCGCGCTGCAGATCTCTCGCCGCCAGGACGGGGTGTGGGTGCTTCGCTCACCCTGGCTCGAGCGACTGGCCAAGCGCACAGCCTGGGATATGCCAGAGGCGGTGGACAGATTCCAGCATATACTTGAGCGGCGCGGTGTGACAGAAGCGCTGCGCCAGGCGGGTGTGCGTCCTGGCGATACGGTGCTCATCGGGGACATGGAGCTGGAATGGCAAGAGTGAGCCGCTTGGGCGTGCTGGGGGGCACCTTCGACCCCATTCACATTGGGCATCTCCTCATGGGGGAGACAGCCTACGACTACCTCAAGCTGGACCTTGTCCTCTTCGTGCCCGCTGGGGTACCTCCACACAAGCAGGCCAAGGCCTGGCACGACCCGGCATTCCGGTTGCGGCTTGTCCAGGCGGCAATAGCGGGAAACCCGCATTTCCAGGTATCTACGGTCGACCTCGATCGACCAGCTCCCCACTACAGTTTCGAGACAGTGGCGCTCCTCCGCCACCAGTACGGCTTGGCACCTGACGAGCTGTTTTTCATCATGGGGTCAGATTCGCTTGCGCAACTGCCAACGTGGCACAAGCCGCACTTGCTCGTTCAAGAGGCCCGCTTGGCTGTGGCCCCGCGCCTGGAGCACCCGATCGACCTCGACAAGCTGTCTGCTGAGCTGCCAGCGTTGAAAGAAAGGGTCATTGTGCTGCCGATGCCAGTGATTGCCATTTCCTCAACAATCTTGCGGCAGATGTTGGCCGAGGGGCGGTCGGTACGCTACTGGATACCAGAGGCAGCGCTCCAGATCATCGAGGCGGAGCGAGCTTACACCGCCGGCCGCCCTCACGGGTTGTCACCATGAAGGTCCTCTTCTCGACGGGAGCTCTTTACGGGCTCCCGTTCCTGCTGGCGTTTCGGCTTGCCGCCGCGGCCGGCTTTGACGGCGTTGAGCTGGTGCTGGACCCTTTGGCTATTCTGGCAGGGCCAGCAGCTGTGCTGCGCACGAGCGCGCGCTTTCGCCAGCCGATAGTCGCTCTGCACCCCAGCCTCTTCGGCCTTCCTGGCCTGAGGGGCCCCTGCCAACTGGCACGGCAGCTTGCAAGCTGGGCACGAGCAATCGAGCCCGAACTGCTCGTCCTTCACCCGCCCCGCTGCGGCAAACAGGCCACGACGGAGCAGGAGTTCGACTGGACCCTCGAGCTCCTGCGCGAGAGCCTAGATGCGAAGGTGCGCATAACTGTCGAGAACACAGCCGTCTTCCTGCCTCAAGATCGGCTCAACCCGTATGTCTGGCCGCCCAATGTGGCTGCTTTCGCCAGGGCGAGGCAGCTTGGCATGACTTTCGACACCACTCATGTCGCCTCCACAGGGCTTGAGGTCATAAGCGCCTATGAGGGGGTTGCCGCTCAGGTTGAGCACGTTCACCTGAGCGATTACAGGGTTCCCAAGCCGCTCTTGGACCGCCCATCTCTTGATACTTACTGCAAGCACCACCAGATGCCCGGAGTTGGTGAGCTTGATGTGCCAGGTTTCCTCGCCGCGCTGCGGGCGCACGGCTATGACGGCGCCATAACGGTGGAGGTGAGCCCTTTGGCGGTGCCCCTGTGGCGCTGGCGCAAGACCGTGCACGCTCTCGCGGCGGTTGTGTCGACAATCAAGGCTTGCTGGACTTGCGAGGCAAATCATGATACGGCCTGCTGAACCTACCCCCAACGCCCCAGGGGCGGGGAACGGTGAGAGGTTGCTCTCTGTGGCGAGCCAGGTGAGCCTCCTAGCCGGCTCGCTCATGGCTCTCGTGGCGATTAGCCCGCTCCTGCAACTGCCCAAGGCGATCATCTCGCTGCGCTTCCTCGGCACACCCTTGTCCCTCGAGGCCACGCAGCAAGCGGTGGTCGCCTTGCTGGGCGGGCTCTTGGGCTGGGTAGGAGCCCGCGAGGTTCTGATCGAGCACCCAGCGTACGAGCCTGGCGCGCGCATCTACACGCACCGCGTGCTGCCGGCTCTGGCGGGGGCGGCAGCATTGACCCTGTGGCAAAGGCAGAACTTCTCCCTCGAGGCGCGTTTCGCCCTAGGGGCATGTCTTGCCCTCTCGTTCTGTCTCGTGTTGCTCAGCCAGTACATCGCTCTGGATGAGCACACGAGCGGCGCGAGCTGGGCACGCTCAGCCATGCACGCGCTTGCCCTCCTCATTGCCTACTACCTTTGGGCAGTCATCTACGAGACGCGCGCAAGGAGCAGTGTCACCGCCACCACAAGCGCGGTGCTAGGCCTCCTGGTGGCTATGGACGCCCTTCAGTACGACGCAAGGGACGAGGAAACACTTTGGCTTTTTTCGGCCGTCGCAGGCCTTATCATTGGGGAATGCGCTTGGGCACTGAACTATTGGCAGGCCACCGCGCCGCAGGCTGCAGCCGTGCTCACTTCTGGCACATACGCCATGATTGCGGTTGCCAAATGCCGCCTGCGTCGAAGCCTCAACAGCGCAGCGGTGTTGGAACATGTGGCCCTGGCTGTCATTATGCTGCTTGCAGGCATGGTGGCGTTCGCCTAGAGGCCTGGTTTCTTGACTGTGGCCGCGCTCGGCCATAGCATTGCATCCGTCCTAAGGGTTCTATGCCGTGATGCCTTGTGACCAGAGTCAAGAGCGCCTGGGCATGGCTCTTCCACCAACTGTCTCTTGGCAAGAGGAAGCGCTAGTCCTGATAGATCAGCGCAGGCTTCCGCACGAGCTTGCGCTTATCACGCTCACTGACTACAGGGAGCTTGCTATTGCCATTGAGCAAATGTATGTGCGCGGAGCGCCCGCGATCGGCGTTGCTGCGGCCTACGGGCTTGCATTGGCTGCTCGCCAGGCGCTGCCGGGCAGCGCGTCTCAGGTTCTGCAAATGGTCGAGCAAGCCGCAACCAGGCTCAGATCAACGCGGCCAACGGCTGTGAACCTATTTTGGGCCATCGACCGGCTTCTCGGCGTCGCTCGCAGTTGCAGCCACCTTCCAGCGGAGGATATCGCCCAGCGCCTCCTGCAGGAAGCGCACAGGCTTGCAGAGGAGGACCTCCAGGCTAACCGCAGGCTTGGCCATTTCGGGGCGCAGCTCCTTCCAGACACGGCAAATGTGCTCACTCACTGCAACGCCGGCGCACTGGCAACAGCCGGATATGGGACGGCCTTGGGAGTCATCAGAGCAGCGCGCGAACAGGGAAAACGTATCCACGT
>JAPWUW010000182.1 GCA_028275325.1 Anaerolineae bacterium
TTCTTGAGGCGCAGCAGTCCCTTACAAGGGTTCGCGGCCATTTGGGACGTCCCGACAAAGCGGTGCGGTTGGAGAGGGCGATAGGCCTTGCGCTGAGTGATGCCCTGGGTGTGAGGTCCCACAAAGCGCCTGTTCGTTGAGCTGCCGCCGAAGGTTAGCTGAGGAAAACCACAACTGGGAGGTACTGCGATGCTGAACCCCTTGGCGTGCATGACAAGTGGCTACCATGGTCATGGCCTCGAGCGAGTCTTCGAGGGCATCGCGCGGGCGGGTTTCCGGTATGTGGAGCTTGTGGCTGGACCTGCCCTTGCCCCGCGCATAGACGCGGATAACCTCACCAAGGCATCGCTTGAGAGCCTGCGCCGAATGCTGGCGAACTTTGGGCTGTTTCCAATCAGCGTCGCCGGGCACACCAACCTTGTGGCACCGGATGGGCCGGCGCGGTTCAGATGCCGGCTTGAGCTTGCAGCCGCCGTTGGCGCGCGTATCGTGAACACGGGTTGCGGCCATACAGAAAGCAAGGAAGAAGAGCGGCGGTTCTTCAGCATTATGCCGGACTTGGCAAGGTATGCAGAGCGACTAGGGATAGTTATCGCCCTTGAGACTCATGGTGGGCTGACTGGCACAGGGCCGGATGCCCGCATGACGCTTGAGCGGATTGGCTCGCCGTTCGTGAAGGTAAATTACGATACTGCTAACGTAATCTATTACCGCGGCGTGCGCCCAGAGGAGGACCTGCCTCACATTGTGGATCAGGTGGCTCATGTTCATCTGAAGGACAAGCTCGGCGGTCAGGGCGAGTACAACTTCCCTGCACTGGGAGAGGGGAGCATTGACTTTCACCAGATCGTCTCCGCCCTTGCCGATGTTGGGTACCTTGGCCCTTTCAGTGTGGAGATCGAGGTAGAGGGTGAGCGCACGGCTGAAGAGGAGGACGCCCTGCGCGCGCGGCTTTACCAATATGCCTCAGCCTTGCTTGATCTGGCGTGACTGGTGACCCAGCCGGCAACGGTGCTTTTTACTACCCCAAGAGATCAGCGAAAGGCCGGTTCGGGCATCAGCAAGGTGTCCAGCCGGTGCGAGATTCCGCTACACAGCTCACTCACCAAGCTGCGGCCCGGACTGATGGTCGCTCCAGCTATATTGGTGCTGCTTTTGTTGTGCGGACGAAGGAGCGCGCGGCTCGCTGCTTGCTCCTGGATGCCGCTGTCAACTGGTATAGCTTTCGGCCGGGCGTGCTATAATAGGCGGGCATTTCCGGTTGGAGGCAGCTGTGGGCAACGGCAAGAGGTTTGAGGAGGAGGTCAGCCTAGAGGGCCATATCATCGATTCGCTGATCCTGCCGCGTGTCTGGGACACAATCATGGATCTCGGCGGCGATTTCGAGGTCCTGGAAATACGCGTTGGCCGCAGCAAGCAGGAGCCCAGCTACGCGCGCTTCAAGGTCTTCGCCGAAAGCGAGGAGCGCCTGCACCGCATCATCGGCACCCTTCAGACCTACGGCGCTGAGCTTGTGGCAGCGGGAGACGTCCGCACGGAGCCTGCGCCGCGCGATGGTGTCCTCCCGCCCGATTTCTACTCCACCACGAACCTCCCAACCCAGGTGCGCATCCATGGCAAGTGGGTGGACGTTGCTGACCCGGAAATGGACCTCGCCATCGTGGTCGACTGGCAGAGCGGCACAGCGCGCTCCGTCCCCATGGGGGACGTCCGCGCCGGCGAGCATGTCGTTGTGGGCCACGAGGGCATTCGGGTCATACCGTTGCAGCGGGAGCGCGAGCGTGAGGAGTTCTCCTTCATGCAGAGTGCCGTCTCCTCAGAGCGCTCCAAGAAGATCGCCATTGCCGCGATCGCGCGGCAAATGCGGGAATCCAAGGCCAAAGGCGAGCGGATAGTCTTCGTCGTTGGGCCAGCTGTCATCCACAGCGGCGCCGGCGAGTACCTCGCCGCGCTTGTGCGCGAGGGCTATGTGCAGGCGCTCCTTGCTGGCAACGCTGTGGCCGTGCACGATGTCGAATCCGTCCTCTTCGGGACCTCCCTTGGCATGAGCCTCGCCAACGGCATTCCCGTCGAAGGCGGCCACCAGAACCACATGCGCGCTATCAACACGATTCGCATGGCAGGCTCCCTGCGGGCAGCTGTGGAGCAAGGGATCCTCACGCGCGGGCTCATGTACGAGTGCGTGCGCAATGGCGTGGATCTCGTCCTGGCGGGCTCCATCCGCGATGATGGCCCACTTCCCGATGTCATCACCGACGTGATCGAGGCTCAAAAGGCCATGCGACGGGCCCTCAAAGGGGCCGGCCTTGTGGTGATGGTTGCTTCCATGCTGCACTCCATCGCCGTGGGCAACATGCTGCCGGCGACAGTGCGCGTTGCTATAGTCGACATAAACCCGGCTGTTGTCACCAAGCTGGCCGATCGTGGCAGCTTCCAGGCTGTGGGGCTTGTCACCGATGCTGAGCTTTTCCTGCGGGAGCTCTGCGACGAGCTGGGCATCGCCTATACGCCGGTTGCTGCCTCCCGGCAGCTGGCGCGTGCCAGCGGCTCTCAGGGGCACGGTGGGAACTGCTCGCACCACACGCCGCTCTAGCTCGAACTGGGCCGAAATAGCTCGCAAGGCTCGTTTCGAGGTGTGGCCCATCGTCGTCGCCAGTGCCCGGGAGCGGTGCGCACCCGTGCTGCCGTCGAATAGGCTGTGAGGTTTGTGCGGGCTACGTTCCGCGTGCGGCTGGCCTTCGCCTGCCGAATGTGGGCTCGGCGCGCTCCGGCAATCTGTCGCTCCAGGAGGGCGTGTGGCGCCCAAGATGCGTACAGGCGGGCAGCAGGAAGGCACCTGCTCCTAGCGACGGCCGCGAGGCCAGGGCCGCCTGTAGTGAGGATCCGTCACGTTCACGTACTCGATGCCAAAGCAGCGGCACAGGTTCTCCACCAGGTTGGCGACATGGCCAAGCCCCAGGGCAAAGTGATGTGTTGGGCCCTCGAGGCTCCAGTTCTCGATGAACTGGCTCACGCTTGGCGGAAAGCGGCAGCGCGTGTTGGTGTTGCCGGTGGCGGGGATTGGCCCCGGCAGCGATTCGCCCTCAGCGACCACGAACTTGAACCGGCCGTCGTGAGTCTGTGTAAGCCCGACACACGTGACTGGGCCGTACTTGAGCTGGAACTCCACGCTGACGCCGCAACCGCGCTTGCCGTGGTAGAGCCTGAGGCCACGCAGCACCGGCCGATCCTGCGCTAGGGCCACATGGTGAGGGCCATCGTGGCCCACGAGCACGATGTCGCTTTCGAAGTCGCAAGGATGGATCTCGGCAAAGCTGCCACCTGCTTCAAGCCGGTCCAGCAAGAGCATGGCCACGCAAGTCTTGATGTCCAGCTCGCCTGCCACCGGGATGCCCTGTGCCGTGAGGAGCGAACTGCCCACGATGAGTGAGGATGCCAGCCGCTCGTTTGGGTTCCCGCCCAACCCGCGGTAATAATAGGCAAGCCCGGTCAGGGCGAACTTCTCGACGAGCCGATCCAGGCCACAGGCCACGCGGGCTGCCCACTCGAGGTCCTCGGGGCTTGCTGGCCCGGCTATGGGGTCGGCTCCTGGCTCGGGAAAGAGAAAGAGCTCCCTGATCTGCTGCAGCTTGCGGGCCACCTCAGGTTCGCTCACGGCCTCGACACAAGCGTGCAGGTCATCGAGCTCCAGGTGTTCGCAATGCATCTCGAATTGAGCATCGAACATTGTGGGGTCGGAGTTCATGTCGAGCATTCCCTCGTAGACGTGCCCCATAACGCCGATGCGGGCATTGCGCAGGGCGGCGTACGCGCGGGCGACCTTGCACCAATCCAGAATGCGGCGCCAGGCAAGCTCATCTTCCGCCGCGCCGACAACCATACCAGGGACGTCGATGCCGGCCCGCTGCAGCCCGCAGCACACCTCAGGCAAGCTCGTCTGGTTATCATGTTCAAGCTGCATGAAGGTTGTGGCGCGCTCGTAATCCAAGGCCCTGTGCGGCTGCAGGGAGATAATGACCATGGGCACGCCAGCCCTCTGCACGATGGGCAGCACTGTGCTGCTAGGGGCGTAAGTGCTCATGTAACAGAAGAGGAACTGGATGCCCTGCCGTCGAAAGGAATCGCCTGTGAGAAAAGCCTGTTGCGAGGAATCCACTAGCCCCCCGGAAACGACGTCGACCCCTTCCTGGCGGAGCCGTGCCTCGAAGCGCTCCTGGTGTGTTATGAGCCTTTCCCTCAGCCCAGGGAATTGCTCCCAATAATGCTGGCAGCCGCAGCCAAAGACGCCAATCCGCGGCCTTTCGTAGCGCCTCTCAAGCCACCCTGGCAACGCCATCGTCACTGGCCTCCCGGCAACTCTGGAGCCTGGTCCGGCAAGCAGCCCCGGCAAGGAGCATTCCAGGCCAAGCCGGCACTGCGCGAAGCACAGCACCATGCTGCTATGATGAGCAGCACTTCAGGCCAAGCTGCCCGGAAATACGGTATACTTCCGCCCTCAGGCACGTCAAGCGCGGCAGCGCCTGCCCGCCTGGCCTTTGCCTGAAGCTGGCGGGGCCAAAGGCGCGGCCGCTCAGCGCTCCTGTAACAGCTCTTGTCAGCCGCACCTTCAGCCAGGTAGACTCGGCGCCGGGCCACATGGGCCAAGAGCAAGCGGAGGATTGCCGATGTTGCCGATTGCCATTGTCTATCACTCGGAAACCGGCAACACTGCCCGCATGGCGGAGCTTGTTGCCGAGGGCTGCCGCTCTGTGGACGGCCGCATCGAAGTGCGGCTGATGACCATCTTTGAGCCTGATGTCGATTACCTTCGCCGGGCCAAGGCGATCATCTTCGGTTGCCCCACCTACGAGGCATCTTGCTCCTGGCAGATGAAGCGGTACTTCGACACAGCTGGCCCGGAGCTGGAGGGCAAGCTTGCCGGGTTCTTCGTTTCCCAGAATTGGCCCGGTGGCGGTGGAGCCAGCGTGGCGGAGCTCACCATGATTGCAGCTGCACTGGTCCGTGGCATGCTTGTTTACTCCGGGGGGATCACCCAAGGGCAGCCATACCTGCACCTTGGTGCAGTCTCCACCCGCAACCCAGATGCTGACCCTCTTTACCGCGAGCGTTGCCTGCACCTGGGGGCCGTTATCGCGCGCAAGGCTCTGGAGCTTTTCGGAGCATGAGCGCGCTGGAGCGGCAGGCCGGAGGGGACGGGATGGGCGCCCGTCTGCTTGCCAGGGCGCGTGCTCAATTGCCAGCGGGAGCGTCCTCTTCTTCGTTGCCGGCTTTAGCCCGACGCGCGCCCGAGTTCTGGAGTGGCGCCGGGTGCAGTGCGCTGGGGCACGGCGCTGGCCAGCCGCTCCTCGAGGGTTGTCCGCAACACATCATGCGCCTGATGGGCGGCCTTGCCTCATCAGCTCCATCCCGCCTGGTGCCTTGCCCTCAGGCCCTAAAGCTCGGCTGACAACTCGGATGGCAGCGAGGGCAGGAGCAGCGACACCGCCTTCTCGTCCTCTAGCCACTGCCACTCCAAGACCTCTTGCCCGTCGGAGCGAAGTTGCTTTGGCTGACAGGGGAGCCCAAAGAGATACAGCTCCACCTCTGGCTGTGGTGGCTGGTAGGAGCCTTCCCATTCTGTCCTGAGGCTCCAGGCGCGCTCGCTCAGCTCTTGCCGAAAGCTCACA
>JAPWUW010000183.1 GCA_028275325.1 Anaerolineae bacterium
CGGTGGGTTCCCCTATGGCCGGGGCAGTGCGGCTGCTTGTCTTGCGTAAAGCAATGTGTAGAGGGCATAGTACCGGCCTCGCTTCGCAAGCAGCTCCTCGTGAGTGCCGGATTCCACAATCTGGCCGCGCTCAACCACAAGGATCAGGTCGGATCGCACGATGGTGGAGAGGCGATGGGCGATGACGAAGGAGGTTCGCCCCTTGAGAAGCTTTTCCAGCGCCTGCTGGATCAGCCGCTCCGTCTCCGTGTCGATATTGGCCGTTGCTTCGTCAAGAATGAGTATGCGCGGGTTGGCGAGCACAGCGCGCGCGAAGGCGACCAGTTGTTTTTGCCCCGTGCTCAGAATAGCCCCGCCTTCCTGCACCTGCGTGTGGTAGCCATAAGGCAGTCGGCATATGAACTCGTGTGCACCGACCAGCCTAGCCGCTTCGATGACCTCCTCGTCAGTCGCCTCCAGGCGCCCGTACCGGATGTTCTCCATTACGCTGCCGGAAAAGAGGAAGTTCTCCTGCAGAACAATAGCGATCTGCTTGCGCAGCGAAGCAAGAGTCACATCCCGGATATCGTAGCCATCAACCCTGATCGCGCCATCTGAGACGTCGTAAAAGCGGCCAAGGAGCTTGACAATCGAAGTCTTCCCGGCCCCAGTGCTGCCCACCAGGGCTACGGTCTGGCCTGGCTGCACCTCAAAGCAGACGTCCTTGAGCACTGGCTTGCCAGGCTCGTACCAGAAGCTAACGTGATCAAACTGCACGTGGCCACGCACCGGCGGCAGGGCGAACGCCTCAGGCTTATCCTGCGCTTCGGGCTCGGTGTCCAGTAACTGGAAGATGCGTTCCCCGGACGCCATGGTCGCAAGGAGCGAGTTGTAACGCATGGCAATATCTCGCACGGGCTGGAAAAACCGGCTCACGTAAAGCAAGAAGGCCACTAGAGCGCCCTGGCTCAGGTGGCCTTGGAGGGCCTGGTAGCCCCCGTACCAGATTACCATGGCCGTGGCGACGGCGTTCATGAATTCGACAGAGGGGAAGTACACGGCCGACAGCAGCCCAGCGTGCAGGTTGACTTGGAGATTGTGGCGATTGATGCCTTGGAACAGCCTGAGGTTATGGTCCTCGCGCGAAAGCGCCTGAATGACGCGAACGCCGTTGATGTTTTCAGCAAGGCTTGCGTTGATGCGAGAAATGGCACGCCGCACAGCGCGGTAGCTCTCGCGCGCCTTGGCCCGCCAAAGGAAGGTGCCAACCGCCATCGGCGGCAGCACGGTGAACGTCACAAGAGTCAGCTGCCAATCCATGACAAACATCACAGCCAGGATGCCCACGAGCACAAACACATCGCTTGCCACCTGGACTATCGCCCAAGTGGCGAAGTCCTCCAGCACCCCGACGTCGGACGTCATGCGAGAGATGATCCGGCCCACCTCGTGCGTGTCGTAAAAGCGCATGGACAGACGCTGAAGGTGGCTGAAAAGCTCCACACGGATCGTGTACATAATGTCCTGGCCGACACGGATTAGCATGCGGACCTGCCAAAGCCTCACTCGCCAAGCCAGAGCGTTGAGTGCGGTGAAACCCGCCGCCGCTGCTAACGCTGCCGACAGGCTGCGCCGCCCGATGCCGACGTCGATGGCGAAGCGCACGATGTACGGGCCAGCAAGCCCCAGCCCTGCGGCCAGCAGCGCAAGGACTGTCGCAATGAGGAGCTGCCTGCGGTGCGGAGCGAGGTAAGCCGCCAGGCGCCGCGCTACGGCAGGATCATACTCAGCATACTGCTCTTCGGGCTCGTACTGCGGCGGCAGCACCACCTCGTCGCGCCGCCCGGGTTTGGCAGCTGCACCCTTCTTGCCCTTGTCGAGCTCCATCATCTGCTCTGGCCGCCCCACGTGCACCCTGCATGAAGTGCCATTTCCTCTTGGTCACGCAGCTGGAGATCGTAGATGCGCCGGTAAAGCCCGCCTGAGGAGAGTAGCTCCTCGTGTGTGCCTCTTTCCACAATGTGTCCCCTGTCGAGCACCAAGATGAGATCGGCCCTTTTGACAGTCGTCAGGCGCTGAGCGATGACAAAGACAGTACGTCCCCGCATGACAGCCGCCAGTGCCTCCTGAATCAGGTGTTCCGTCTCGGTATCCACAGACGAGGTTGCGTCGTCCAGAATGAGGATCCGAGGATCCGTAAGGATCGCTCGGGCGATCGAAATGCGCTGCCTCTGCCCGCCAGAGAGCGTGTATCCTCGCTCCCCAACGAACGTGTCGTACCCATCCGGGAAGGACATGATGAAGTCATGAGCCTGCGCCACTTTTGCTGCGGCAACGATCTCCTCAAAGGAGGCATCCGGCCGTCCATAAGCAATGTTCTCGCGAATGGTGCCGGTGAAGAGTAGCGGCTCTTGGAAGACCACACTCACCTGCCTGCGCAGGGATCGCAGTGTCACCCGTCGCACGTCATGCCCGTCTATGAGGACAGCGCCTGCGGTCACGTCGTAGAACCTTGGAATAAGGCTGACAAGCGTGCTCTTGCCCGAGCCGGTCGGGCCTACCAGCGCAATGACCCGGTTCGGCTCGGCCCGGAAGCAGATGTCTTCCAGAGCAGGCGGGAACGGCTTCTCTGGGTTGGCGCTAGGATAGCGAAAGCTGACGTGGTCGAACACCACTTCCCCAACAATCGGCGGCAGGTCAATTGCCCCTGGTTCATCCCTGATTTCTGGCACTGCATCCAGGATTTCGAAAATCCGCTCCCCAGCCGCAGAGGCTTCCGTTGCTGAATTGACGATTTCCCCAATGCTCTGCACAGGCCCTGCGAGCAGCGCCAGGTAGCTGCTGAAGGCAACGAGCATCCCTACAGTGAGCGAACCGGCGATCACCCTCGGGGCTCCGTAAACGAGGAGCAGCGTAGTCGTCAAGCCAAACAGGAAGATATTCAGCTGGTTGCTGCTGACCCAGTACCAGATCGCACGCAGGCGTTGGGTCCGCAGCTTATCCACTTCGCGACGGAATTTCTCGATCTCATGCTGCTCGCGCACAAACGCGCGCACGACAATCGCACCGAGCAGATTCTCCTGCAAAACCGTGGTCATGACAGCGAATTGCTGCTGTATGGCCCGAAATAGTGGCCGCACCAATGCCCGAAAGTGCACAGCCTGGGCGGCCACAACTGGCAGAGGGGCCAAGCACACGAGCGAAAGCTTCCAATCCATGCTCAAAAGGAGTGCGCATGCGACACACACAAGTAGGAGCGAGTTTACGGCCTGCATCACTACCCAACCTGCGAAGCGAAGTACGGCATTGACGTCACTAGTACAGCGGGACATCAGCTGCCCAGTCTCGGTTCGGTCGTGAAAGCTGAAGGACAGCCGCTGCAGCTTGTCGTACAGTTCGTTGCGCAGGTCATACGCCAAGTGTTCAGCGAGCCAAGCGTGCAAGTAGCGATGCCCGAAGGAAAGAAGTGAGGAAACGAGGCTCAGGGAAATGATGAGCACTCCTCCCCGAGCCACTATCTCCTGTTGCCTCGCGGCAAGCCCGTAGTCTATGACCCTGCGCACCAGTTGAGGGATGACAAGCCCGAGGGCAGTTGTCCCCAACAAGCAGAAATAGGCAAGGCTAACCTGCGGCCAAAACCGCAACAGGTAACGGAAAAGCAGCCGTCTTAGCGCACCGACGGCTCCTCTACTGCGTGGCGCTAAAGGGCTGCGTCCGAGTTTCGGCTCTGGCCGGCTTTGCCCGATCATGCCAGCGGCGATCGTAGCATAGCCCGGAGTTGGTGGGCAAAGCGCTTTCAGGCGTCGGAGTGCTTGTGCCAGAAGGGAGCCAGGTATAGACTCTGTCGCTAGGCTTGCCGCCGGGAGGATGGGGAGGCCTCTTTGCGAAGGTGCCCCAAGTTCCTGGCCGGGACTTTGCTGGAGGATGCAAAACATGATTCGCTTGGCTGCAATGACCAGTGTCTTCCCCGATTGGACGCTTGCGCAAGCACTGCCGATCCTAAAGAACCTCGGCTACGAGGGCCTCGAAGCGCGTGTCGAGTGGGGGCACAAAGCGGGCATTGAGCTTTCGCTCAGCCCCAAGGAGCGGGCGCAGACGCGAAGGCAAGTCGAGGACGCGGGGCTTAGCATCTGCGCTGTGGCAACCAGTGTGCGGGCAGCTGAGCCCGATGTGGACCTGCGCCGCCGCCAGATGGAAGACCTGCGCCGCTACATAGACCTGGCTGCGGATCTGGGTGCGCGTTTCGTTCGCACCTTCGGCGGGCAGCGACCACGCGATAGAGAGCTCAAGTACATTGTTGACTACGTCGCAGAGGCCTACAGTTCTGTCATGGATCACGCGCGCGGCTGCAACGTGGTCGTGCTCATGGAAACGCACGACGACTGGAGCCACTCCAGTGAGGTGCGCGCTGTGGTGGAGGCAGTTGGCAGCCCGCACCTGCGCGTGCTCTGGGACATCATGCACCCACAGCGCATGATGGAGAAGCCAGAGGAGACCTTTCTCACCATCGGTTCAATTACGGCGCACTTGCATGCCCATGACGGCATTTACCCTGCCGGTGGCCCCCATGTGGAAGTGGTTGGCCTTGGCGAAGGGGTTTTCGACCACCTGACACCACTGCGCCTCCTGCACCGAGCCGGGTTCGATGGATACTTCTCAGTTGAGGTCATCCATTCTCCCGGGACACCACATGACGCTGCTCGAGTGCTTCAGCAATACGCCGAGGGTTTCAGGGGGCTTATGGAGGCAGCGCGCTTAGGGTAGAGAAGAATGGGCTCTGCACCTACATCGGGTCGGTTCAAGGAGCTGAACCCAGACTGAGGAAGAGCTTGCTTCTTCTGCCCAAATTGCCTTGGGCAGTGGCCCAGTGGCGAGGGGGCCATTGCGCGCGTTGGCGAGCGGTTCCGCGGCCACGTAAAATCGCAGTCAGCAACTGAGTGTGTGAGGTGAAAGGGTGGAGAGCAAGCCCTTTCTGGTCGTTTTTGACGGCTACTCGTTGCTTTACCGGGCCTACCACGCGCTGCCACCAACGATGTCCACCCGCAGCGGAGAGCCGACTAATGCCGTGTATGGCTTTACGAGCATGGTTCTCAACGTGTTGCGGGAGTGGAAGCCAACGCACGCAGTGGTTGCGATGGATTCCGGCCCCAGCTGGCGGGTTGCTGAGGAAGCGAGCTACAAGGCGAACCGCCCGGAGACCCCTTCAGACTTTCTCCCACAGGTGGAGCGCGCGCGGCAGATCATGGAAGCCCTTGGCATCCCGGTCCTTGCCTGCCAATCCTGGGAGGCGGACGACATCATTGGCTCGGTGACGTGCCAGGCGCGCAGGCAGGGAGCTGAGGTGCTCATAGTCACAGGGGATCACGACGCGTTGCAGCTCGTGGGAGAAGGGGTGCGAGTGCTGGCTTCCGGCCGGCGTTTCTCCGACACAATGCTTTTTGACGAACGGGCAGTGCAGGAACGGTACGGCCTCAAGCCAAGGCAGCTCATCGACTACAAGGCTCTGGTCGGAGACAAGACTGACAATGTCCCGGGTGTGCATGGAATCGGCGAGAAAACGGCCGTGCAGCTCCTCCAGCGCTTTGGCTGTTTGGATGGAGTCTACGAACATCTGGCAGAACTGCCAGACAGGATCCGCGCAGCCCTAGAAGGAAGCCGAGCACAGGTGGCGCTGAG
>JAPWUW010000184.1 GCA_028275325.1 Anaerolineae bacterium
CCGGCCGCCTGGGGGCAGGGCCATGTACTGGTTGTCAATCCACAGGACCAGGCCAAGTGGGCCTTGGGGGGACACGCTGGTAACGAAGATTTCCTCCTCGTCGAGGACGAAGCGCACGGCTGCAGCAGACCAGGTTAGCTGGTAGGAGTGCCACTCACAGGGATCCGCTGTCAAGAGGCGGGCGTCTTGCCTCACGATTCGACGGGCGAGAGCCCTCAGGAGCCCAGCTGCGGCTGGCACGACAAACGCCGGCAGCACAAGGAGGCCGGCAGCGAGCATGGCTCTCGCCAGGGGGATGCTGGCGAAGGTTGCGGCAAGGAAACCATGGGGTGGGCAGCCTTCTCTGAGGGCGAGGTAGTTTGGCGCTGACGCATGGAAGTACCAGGCTGCCTGCGGCAGCGCTGGCATTGTCCTTGTTGCGCCGGCGAACCCCAAGCTCGCAGCGAAAGGATCGTTCCACAGGCCAAACCCCCACGTTCCGGGGATGTCCGGTGCCGAAGCCCTTGCCCGCAGCGAGAGCTGCACCGGCGGATGCCAGCGAAGGCGCAGGCCTTGGCCCTGGTGGTAGTCATCGAGCTGAGCGCAGCGGTAATGCCTTGCACTGCCGGCTGGCACTACAAGCCGCAGTCGGCCTTGGCCCAGCTGCTCGACCCTTCCTCCGCCAGCTGAGAAGCTGCAAAACTGCACTTCAGGTGCCATATGCAACCAAGCATATCACAACTCTCTCCCGGCAGCTCTTGTGCTGGAGAGGCATGCTGTGTAACCTGTGAAGGAATCCCACAGGCGGAGCAGCCTGGGTATGAGTGCGGATCCTCGCAGAGCTCTGGAGGAGAAGCTGCGTGGGCGCTTGGAGCTCTCGTGCAGCGAGGCCTTCACCCTCGCGCAAGAGGTCTCTTGCCAGCCAGCATTGGTGCGGGAGGTTGCTGACAGGCTATCGGTGCGCATAACTCGCTGCCAGCTTGGGCTCTTTGGCCCAAAGGGGTGGGCGCGTGCACAGCCTTCGGGAATCGACCGCGGGGACGCTGTCACCGCTGCAGTTCGTGGCCAAGTGGCCCTGCATTTGCAGGAACGTGGCGCTGCCCCGCTGACCTGCGCGGAAGCTTGGGCCTTGGCAGCGCAGCTTGGCGTGCCCCGGCACGTGATTGGGGAACTGGCAGACGAGCTTGGCATACGCATTCGAGGGTGTCAGCTTGGGTGCTTTTGAGGCCCAAACAGCCGAAGATCGGCACTGGTGGTTCTATACTCGCTACCGGGAGATAGCCGCATGCTTGGCAAGCGCAGGCCCATTGCCGCAGGGGCTGGTCCTGGACGTTGGGTGTGGGGCTGGCAACATGTGCCACCATCTTTCGCGCTACGGCCAAGTCCTGGGGGTGGATGTCGCCACCAAGGCGTTGGCAGTCGCGTGGCGCCGGGGCATCCCCGCCTTGCCAGCGGACGCCGCCGCTTTGCCTTTCCGGGAAGGGACATTCGATCTGGTTGCCTTGTTCGACGTGCTCGAGCACTGCCGCGATGACCTTGCTGTTCTTCTCGAAGCGCGCCGCGTTCTGAAGCCCGGTGGCTTGGTCGCCATTACAGTCCCTGCTTTCCGCTGGCTCTGGAGTTACAATGACGTTGTCAACAACCACTTCCGCCGGTACTCTCGGCTTGAGCTCGTTCGCACCTTGTCCAGTGCCGGCTTGGAGACGGCCCGAGTCAGCTACACTCATGGCTTTGCCTTCGTTCCTATGCTGCTTCTTGCGCTATGGCGGCGGGCTACTGGCCGGCAGCCGAGAATTGCCACGCCAGAGGCGGAAGAGGACGCCTACCAGGTGGAGATGGAAGGCGTGCCAGAACCCCTGAACCGATTGCTGAGGCTTCTTGGGGAGGGTGAGGCTCGCCTGCTAAGGCATATCGGGTTGCCGGCTGGAACTGGGTTAGTGGCTGTTGCGCGCAAGCCGTGTTAGACTAGAGCGTGGGTGAACAAGAGGTGGAACTATGGCCGAGGAGAAAGGCAAGCAGTTCGATTTCAGCGAGTGGCTTGCGGAGGGCCTGGAGGGCATGCTGGGCAGCCGCCCGCGCCTCACTGCCCCCTTGCCGCCAGAGTTCAAGCAGCACACGAAGGCGGCTTTCAAGGAGATGCTACTGGCCTACCGCAGCTTGCTCGATGCTCTCATCGCCAAGGCTGAGGAGCGCCGCGAGGAGCAGGCGGAGGTCACCAAGATCAAGGTTGACTGAGCGCGCTGGCCTGTCGCCTCAGGGCGGTGTGCAGCTGGAGAGCTTCGCTGCCAGGGACGTGGCCGTATCCTCTGGCGTCACGCGGATGCGCGGCAGTGTCCAGAGCAGCCTGGTGTGTTCATGACAGCCGTATTCCGTGGTTAGCGCTGCCCAAAAGCCCGCAGAGCGCAGCACGGCGATGACGTTGTCGTCATATGCCCCCGAAGGATAGGCGAAGAAGCGCACCTTTTCCCCAATCCTTGCTTCAATGGCTTCAGCGCTGCCGACTATCTGCCAGACAAGGTAATCGATAGTCTGGCCGCGTAGATCCGGGTGCGTGTAGGTGTGAGCTCCAAAGCTCATGCCATGTTGGTGCATTTCGCGCACCATCTCCCATGTCAGGAATTCCGGAGAGCCCTGGTCGATGGGGGCAGTCACGAGGAAGAAAGTGGCTGTAAAGCCATATTGAAGCAGAAGCGGATAGGCATTAGTGTAGTGGTCGCGGTAGCCATCGTCGAAAGTGAGGATGACAGGTCTGGGCGGCAGCTGGTCCCCGAGCGCTAAGTGGCGCACCAGGTCCTCTAGTCTGATGGAGCGATACCCGGCGGTTCGCAGGTAGTTCAAGTGCTCCTGAAAGAGCCCCGTGCTGACGGTGAGGCCCCGGCGCAGCGCATCCCAGCCCGGCTGTGGTTCCGCCACATGGTGGTACATGAGGATGGGGACGAAGGCCTCTCTATCCTGCCCATCTGGGGTGGGTTCTGGCTGCGGCCGCGCGTCAGCGTCGGTGCTGTCGCCGGAAGCCTCACTTGCCCGGCTGCTTGCTAGCTGGGGAAACGATTGGCTTGCCGTTTCCGTTGGCAACGATGCTGGCGCAAGAGCCTGGCATGGGGTTGGCAAAGGCGATGCAAAGACATGGCCATTGTTGTCCTCGCGGGCGCTGGCCATCACGAGTGGCAGAGCCAGCCGAGCTGGCGCAAGAGAGCTCTCAGCACGCGCCCGCAGCGGATGGCCTGGCAGGGCAAGGGTGGTGACGGCCACCATCAGCGGCAAGAATAGCCCCGCGAAAAGAAGCTGACCGGTCCTGCGCAAAGATACCCCCAGCTGACCCTTGGCCACAGGGTAACCTCCCACGCCATTTCCCGCAAGGACGGGAAGAAGGTACCGGAGTATACGGGGGTGGTACGAAACGTGCACTCTTGTTGCCCACGGCAGGGAGAATGGCAGCATCGAGGCGCTCACAGCAGGACATGCTCCCGAATGACCTCGCCAAATCCCCAAAGCTCTCGCGGGACTTGCGAGCTGCGCTGGCGCAGGAGGCTAATGCGCGCTCTTTGCGGGTGATTGTCCGTCATCGCCCCGGTGTGTCCAGCAAGCTCTGCAAGTCTATCAGTGCCGAACCGATTCGGCGGCTGCCGCGTTTCCAGGCGAGCGTGTTGGAGATCTCGCCGCGAGCGCTCTCAGAGCTGGAGCGAGAAGAATCGGTGCTCATGCTCTGGCATGACTTTCGTGTGCGCGCGCTGCTGGACAGAGCCGTGCCGGCGGTTGGTGGCCCCCTGGCCTGGGAACACGGGCTCTCTGGCAAGGATGTGGTGATAGCCGTGCTCGATACAGGGGTGGATGCTGAGCACCCCGACCTCCGCAACGCTCTTGTGGGCGCGCGGGCCTTCGTCCACGAGGCCGGCACTGATGAGGAGAATGCAGCGGAGGTTCTTGATTATAACGGCCATGGGACGCACGTGGCTGGCATCGCTGTTGGCTCCGGCGAGATGAGCTCTGGGCGGTTTCGCGGCCTCGCTCCTGGGGCAAGCCTTCTGGTCGGCAAGGTTCTCGACGGCACTGGCAGCGGGAATGCAAGCGACGTGATCGCTGGGCTGGAGTGGGCGTTGGCGGAAGGGGCGCATGTGGCGTGCCTTTCTCTTGGGGGCGACATTGCGACCGATGGGAGCGACGCCCTTTCTGTCGCCTGCGATGAGTTTGCTGAACAGGGGTTGCTCATCTGTGCAGCTGCCGGCAACTCTGGCCCGCGGCCCTACTCAATCGGTTCACCGGGCTGCGCGCGCGAAGTCCTCACGGTGGGAGCTGCCGATCTCACAGGGGCGGAGCCCGTTGTCGCCCGCTTTTCATCGCGAGGCCCAACCGCTGATGGCCGGCACAAGCCGGATGTGGTGCTTCCGGGGGTGGCGATAACTTCCTGCCGCTCCCGGGCCGGCTTCATCGGGACACCTGACGCCACTCACCCCGAACACTATTGCGTGGCCTCCGGCACAAGCATGGCCACGCCATTAGCTGCGGCGTTTTGTGCCCTCCTGCTGCAGGCGGCACCTGATGCCACGCCGCGTGAGATAAAGGCACTGCTCGCCTCAGTGGCCAGGAGCATCCCTGGTGGCCCCGATGCAGCTGGCGCCGGCATGCCGCATTTCGCGCACGTTCTGGAGGCTCCTCCATCAGCAGTTGAGCCAGGGCTGCCACCCGAGGAGCGAGCTGGCTGCCTTGTGCGCCTGCTGTCGCCCTTTACGGCTGTCTTTGGACGGCTAAGGCCCTGACCGTTTATCATCTTGCTGAGCGCTTCGCCCAATTGCTTTCGAGGAGGGACTTGTTTGGCTCACGAATCACCGCCGCAGCGGCCCATCGTGATCCTGGATTTCGGCTCGCAGTACAGCCAGCTGATTGCCCGCCGCGTGCGGGAGCAGCGAGTCTACAGTTTGCTGCTCTCGCACGATAGCCCTGCACAAGAAGTCCTTTCGCTTGCGCCGGCTGGGGTCATCCTGTCCGGGGGGCCGGCGAGCGTGTACGAGCCTGGGGCGCCCGTGGTGCCGCCTTACCTGCTGGAGGCGGGCCTGCCAGTTCTAGGGATCTGTTATGGCATGCAGGCACTTGCTCATGCTCTTGGCGGGCTGGTTCGGCAGGCTTCGCGCCGCGAGTATGGGCCTGCTGAGATAACTGTTGTCGACACCCATGATCCGCTCTTCCACGGCGTCCCACAGCATACATCGGTTTGGATGAGCCATGGGGATCAAGTGGAGGTACTGCCGCCGGGCTTCAGGGTGCTTGCCCGCACGGCCAACTGCCCAGTGGCGGCGATGGGGGACCCTTCCCGTCGCCTTTATGGGCTGCAGTTCCATCCGGAGGTGGCCCACACACCGCTTGGCCGGCAGATCCTGGCAAACTTTCTTTTCCGGATATGCGGCTGTGAGCCAACTTGGACACCCACATCGATCATTGCTCATGCAGTGGAGAGGATTCGCGCTCAAGTGGGGCAAAGGGGTGTTGTCTGCGCCCTAAGCGGTGGTGTCGATTCCTCCGTGACGGCTGCCTTGCTTCACCGGGCAGTTGGGGATCAGCTGACGTGCATATTCGTGGATACGGGCCTGCTGCGCGAGGGCGAGGCGAGGCAAGTTGTGCAGACGTTCCGGGAGAAGTTTCAGATCCGGCTCGTGGCAGTGGATGAGAGCGAGCGCTT
>JAPWUW010000185.1 GCA_028275325.1 Anaerolineae bacterium
GCCGCTGAGCTTGGCGGCGCGCAGGGCAAGCACGAACTGAGCCCCTTGCTTGCTCCAGCACATTCCTGAGCCCTTGAGGCGAGCGCCCACGAGGCGCTTGCAGGCGCTTTCCACTGAGCCGCTCCCAATTGGTCAGGAAGCAGTGGATCTGCTCTCGGGCAGCCTCACCACTCGGCCCCCGCGAAAGCGCCTCCAGGCTGGCAACCACCTCCTCGACTTTGCCCTGCCAGACCAGCCCTTTCTGCAACTTAGGCTGCCCCTTGGCCAGCTCCCACAACTCCTGCGCCGCCTCCCGAAACGGCAAAGTCACCCCCAGCCGCGCCACCCTTCTCCTGCACCCCCTCGCTCAACTGCCCCGCCGCCACTGCACCAGCCCAACCAGCGTCTCCTGCTGACGGGCCTGTTCGCCCTTGTAGCGCAGCCGGCCACCACAAGGGCAGACCAACCCCTCTTCCTCTGCCTGGCGGCGCTCCTCGATCAGCTCAGCCAGCACGACTGCAAAGCAATCCCTGCTCAGCTCAAACAGCTTCCGCTCCAGCTCAGCCAGAGTGGCCTCGGGATGCTCGTCGCTGTACTCGTAGGCAGCCTTGAGCGGCCCCTCCAGCTCGGCCAGAATCCGTGCCATTGCCAGCACTCGTCCGCTATCCTTATCCGCCACCAAGCCCCCCTGTTTCCGGCCTCTCAGCCTCTTGTTGCCACCAGGAAGGCTTCACTTCTCGTGCCAAAAACGTGACTCGCACCCCGACGGCCAGAAAGTTTGACAAGGCCTGGCGAGAGCCATTAGAATGGTTGCACCATTAGAGAGGTTGACTCGAATGTTCGTGAGAGCTAGTCCCGTGCGCGCCTTCGAAGACATTGCGCGCCAGATCAGGCAGGCAATTCTCTCGGGTGAGCTCAAGCCCGGAGATCGGCTTCCTTCCCAGCGGGAGTTAGCTAAGACCTTTGGGGTGGGGCGCGCCACGCTCTTGGCCGGGCTGAGAATCATCGAGCAAGAGGGTCTCATATTCATCAAGCCAGGAGCGTCTGGTGGTGCCTTTGTGGCTGCCCCCGACATCGAGCAAGTGAGCAAGTCGCTGGACTTGCTCTTTCGCAGAGAGGGCGTAAGCCTTCAGGAGCTTGTCGAATTCCGTGAGGTGCTCGAAGGCGAATGCGCCTTCTGGGCAGTTGAGCGGGCCAGCGATTCCGAATTGGCGAGTGTGCGTGAACTTGTGGAGGAACTGCGCGCCTACTCGTCTTCCCCGCAGTACACCTGGCAAGGTTTCTTGAAAAAGGAAATTGAGGTGCACCTCAAAATCGCTGGCCTCTCGCACAACCGGGTGGCATTGGCCGTTCTGCAGGCTATTCATGCCACAACAATTCGCTTTGTGCAGAGGCTTTCGCCAGCCGTCAGGGATCGCATACTGGAGGATTGGGCGGAGATCGTAAAGCCGATGTGCTCCAGGCAGTCGCGGGAATCGGCCAGTAGACTCAGGCAGCATATCCTGCACTTCAACCAGCTCATTGTTGAGAGCGCTGCGGAAGCTGAGCTTGGTGACAGCCAGAGCGGGCCTTCCGTCACAAGTGAAAAAGGTGCTACTTTGTGAACGAGTCTGCCTAGTGCCGCGTCAATGCTGAGGAGCCTTCCGCCTGTGAAGTGCTGATGTCGTCCCAGGGCAATTCTCGGAACGCAGTGGCGTCCGGCAGTGGCATCTTGGTGTGCGACGAATCACAGAATCAGGAGGTGCGAAGATGGCCGTAAGGAGGATGAGCAGACGGGAGTTCATGCGCTTGCAGCTTCTGGGAGCAACAGCAGCTCTTGCTTCGGCCTGTGGTGCAGCTGCGCCCCCGCCGGCGACGTCAACGCCAGCAATTGAGCCGACGCTTGCGGCCGGCACGACGCAGCCAGCGGCAGCGCCGACACAGCCGGCGGCGGGTGAACCCAGGTACGGTGGCACATATCGTATTATCTCTACAGGGTTCGTGAGCTTGGACCCCCCTGGGGCTGAGGTCTCTGCGGACTGGTGGATGGCTGGGCTGCTTCTCTACAACTTTCTCTATAGCTACGATCGCAACGGCGACTTGTTCCCCGATCTGGCCGCCGAGATGCCGTCCGTGAGCGGGGATGGCCTGGTCTACACAATTCCCTTGCGCAGGGGCGTGAAGTTCCACAACGGGCGAGAGATGGTTGCTGATGACGTCAAGTTCTCGCTCGAGCGTTCCCTCTGGCCCGAGACTTACAACTGGGGCAAGCAGTTCATGCAGAACATTGTGGGCTACGACGAGGTGACCGCAGGCAAGACGAAGGACCTGGCAGGCGTCAAGGTGCTGGACCACTACACCGTCGAGATCACTCTCAAGACGCCTCAGGCCGTCTTCCCGGCCATTCTCTCCATGACCATGAACGGCATAATCCCGCACCAGGAGACTCTGGATGCGGGCAAGGAGTGGGGCGTGACCAAGGCCATCGGCACGGGCCCATTCAGGTTTGTGGAGTGGGTGCAGGGGCAGCGCGTCGTCCTGGAGCGCAACCCCGACTATTTCCGCAAGCCATACCCTTACCTGGACCGGGTTGAGATATACCTGGACGTCGAGCCGTCGGTGGCCATGATGCGCTGGGAAAATGGAGAAGTGGAGTGGATCACGCCGCCATCTGCAGAGCTACCCAGGATCCTGTCCGATGCTAGGTTCGAGAAGGCCATACGCAAGAGCAATACACTGAGCATGAACCGCCTATTCTTCGACATGAAATCTGACATTTTCCAGGACATACGCGTGCGCCAGGCTATCGCCATGGCCATAGACAAGCAGGCCCTGGTCCAATCATCAGCGGGGTTGGCCTTCCCCATGGAGGGCATCTATGTGCCCCACATGGTGCAATTTGACCCAAACTTCAAATCGAATTACCAGTACGACCCCGAGGGCGCGAAGGCGCTCTTGGCGGAGGCGGGCTACCCCAACGGCATCAAGGGCCTAAAGGCCGCCGGCTACCCGGAGCCCATGACGATAGTCCAGGCGGACCTAGCGGCCATAGGGGTGGAGATAGATTGGCAGGAGTCCACGCCCGAGACCTTCGGGCAATACCGGCGGGGGGAGATACCACTTGGCATGCACGCCTGGAGTGCCAGCTTCCCCGATGGATTTGATTATATCTCTGGCTGGCTCTCTTGCGCCTCGCTCCAGTCGGAGGGCACTTACAACTTCGGCAGATACTGCAACCCGGAAGTCGATGAGCTTATGGCTGAGGCCGAACAGCTACCGATCGACAGCCCTGTGCGCATAGAGCTTTACCGCAAGATCCAGGACATCGCTGTCAACCAGGATTGTGCGATTGTCCCGCTTACGAGCAGCATCAGCCTGTCACTCAGCAAGGACTACGTTCACGATGACGTGAAGCACTTCATATTCACGTTCCCGATTCTAGAAACAGCGTGGATGGAGAAGTGACCTAGTACTCCGCGCGGTCTTTTTCCATCGGCTACGGTGGAGGTTTTCCTTCCACCGTAGCCAAACTGTCTGTTGACATGACTGGGCAACGGATGGTGCAGGGTCTCACGGAGCAGGGCGTCCGGGGACGGCAAGCAATGAAGCCCGCAGCTGGGCAAAAGCGCCCCACATCGTGGTGGGGAGGCGTTTGGCTTCGCTTCCGCAGGCAGAAAGTCCCCTTTGCCGCTGCGATTGTCCTTTTGGCTGTGGTCTTTTCGGCGGCGTTTGCTCCACTCCTTGCGCCCTACGATCCGGCCAAGCAATTCCGCAGGGAGGGCCTCTCTCCGCTCGGGCAGCCTCTGCCGCCCAACCCCCGGTTCTTGCTGGGCACGGACGCATTCGGGCGGGACCTTTTGAGCCGGCTACTGTACGGAGGGCGCGTCTCCCTGTCTGTTGGGGCAGCTGCATCGACCGTTGCCGTCAGCCTTGGCCTGCTCGTTGGTGGGCTTTCCGGTTACATAGGCGGCAAAGTTGACTTCGCCATCATGCGCTTCGTTGACTTCATGATGAGTGTGCCAACGTTCTTCTTGATGACTCTCCTCTCAGTGATACTCGGCAGGGGGCTCACAACCATCATCTTTGTCATATCGGCGTTCAGCTGGGCTTACCCCGCGCGCGTGTTCAGAGGCGAAGTGCTCTCGCTCAAGCAGCGCGACTTTGTGGAGGCGGCGCGCGCTATCGGAGCGCCGGGCAGGCGGATCTTCTTGCGCCACATACTGCCGCACCTGCTGCCTTTGACGGTGGTCTACGTTGGATTGAGCATTCCAGGGACCATATTTGCCGAAGTTGGCCTGAGTTTCGTGGGCCTGGGGGTTCCGGCCCCGACCCCCTCTTGGGGCGCAATGATCCAGGATGGCATGAGCTACTACCGGGCCGCTCCCTGGATTGCCCTTTACCCTGGAGCCATGATTGTGCTCACGACCGTGAGCCTCAACCTTGTCTCCAACGGCCTGCGCGAGGCCATGGACCCTGTGCGCAGAGGTCGGCAGCCATGATGGCCTACTTGCTGCGCCGACTCTTCTGGCTTGCACTCACACTGTTGGCGGTATCAGCCTTCACGTTTGCCATCATCTTCGCTGGCCCAGTAGACCCTGTACAAGCGCTGGTGGGCCCAAGGGCGCAGGGCGAGGCACTGGCGGCTCTGCGCCGCCAATTGGGGCTGGACCGGCCCCTTTACGTGCAGTATGCCGACTACATGGGCAAGCTGCTTCGCGGCGACCTGGGCTATTCCTTTTTCTTCAAGCGCCCGGTAAGCCAGGCCCTTTTCTCCCGGCTGCCGGCGACAGCACAGCTTGCGGGCTGCATCATGGGTTTGTCCCTTGTGTTCGGGTTGCCCATGGGGATAGTCACAGCGCTCAAACGTGGCTCGCTCCTCGATCACAGCATGACTGTGGCCGGGCTGGTCCTCATCTCCATGCCCAGCTTTTTCTTCGGCTTGCTTTTGATTTACTTCCTGGCCTTCAAGCTGAATCTTTTCCCCACTGGGGGCTACGGAAGCCTCAGGCACCTCATACTGCCGGGGCTTAGTGTCGCTCTGCCCTGGTCGGTGTGGTATGGCACGATACTGCGCGCGAACCTGCTGTACGTGCTCTCGACGGACTATGTGCGCACGGCCTATGCCAAGGGGCTCTGGCAGCGGCTTGTGGTCTTCCGGCACGCGCTGAAGAACGCTATGCTGCCGCTGGTGACCATGCTGGGGATGGATTTGGCCTCGCTGCTCACGGGCACGGCGCTTGTGGAGTACGTTTTCAACTGGCCCGGGATTGGGTGGCAGGCGCTGACAGCGGCACAGCACCGCGATGTGCCGATGGTCATGGGGAGTGTGCTTTTCGGCGCAGCGTTGATCGGCCTGGCAAACCTGGGCGTGGACATTCTCTACAGCTTTCTGGATCCGCGAGTGAGGCTAGCGTGATATCTGCGGCAAGGGTTCCTTGCGCTTGCAAGGCTGCATGACCAGCTGGTCAAGTGACCGGGATGGCCGGGGCTAAGGCCATGTTTATCGCCCGAGCATCCTCTTCAGGCAGTGGCCTAAAGGCCAGAAGCTGATTGTTATCATGACATCGTGGAGCGCAATCATGACGGGAAGGCAGAGAGTCGAAGCGGCATTTGCGCCGGGCGGAACGCCGCAGATCCCGGCGGTCATCTGCTACGAGGACATCTTCATTCG
>JAPWUW010000186.1 GCA_028275325.1 Anaerolineae bacterium
ACATCCCCTTGCGCGCGCATGAGATCCGCAGCGTGGAGGTGGAACTTGCGGCATTTGGGCTCGGGCTGGAGACAAGCTTCGCTGGGCCGGCCATGGGCTGGGAGAACGGCTGAGCACGCCGCAGAGTGGTTTTGGAGGTGAGTGTCAGCATGTACGATCTCGTCATCCGTGGTGGAAAGGTGATTGACCCCAGCCAGGATCTTGAGGCCACTTGCGACGTGGCTGTGGCTGATGGGCGCATCGTGGCGGTGGAGCGCAGCCTCGCCGGTAAGGGCCGCCAGGAGCTGGATGCAACAGGCCTCATCGTCCTCCCGGGCCTTGTGGACATCCACACGCACGTCTACCCCTATGTCTCCCACTATGGCATCTGCGCCGACGAGTGGTGCTTGCCCAGGGGCGTGACGACTGTCGTGGATGCAGGCACTGCCGGCCGCTGCACCTGGCAGGGGCTGAAGCACTGGGTGTGCGAGAGCTCGCGCACGCGCGTCTACTGCTTCCTGCACATAAGCGGCATGGGCCTTCTCAGCGATTACGTGGGGGAGGCGGAGGAACTGCGCTGGCTCAACCCAGCTGCGGCCCGCATACTGGCCGCCGAGAACCCCGCGCTGATCAAGGGGATCAAGGTGCGGCTCGACCGCAACCGCGTTGGCGCAAGCGGGCTGGAGCCGCTCCTGCGGGCCAAGGCTGCGGCCGACCCGCTAGGGCTGCCCATCATGGTGCACGTGGGGAAGACGCCTGTGCCGCTTGCTGAGATCGTTGCGCAACTGAAGCCGGGCGACATCGTCACCCACACCTTCCATGGCTGGGAGCACGGGGTGCTGGATGAAGGGGGCAAGGTTTTCCCGGAGCTGAGAGCGGCTGCGCAGAGGGGCATTATCTTCGATGTCGGCCACGGCGCGGGGAGCTTCTCGTTCCTGGTGGCGGAGGCAGCCCTGGCTGCGGGGTTCCTGCCCGGGACGATCAGCAGCGACCTGCACACCTACAACATCCATGGCCCCGTATACGACCTGCCAACGGTCATGGCCAAGTTCCTTTTCATGGGCCTTTCGCTGCGCGAGGTGGTGGCGCGGGTGACGGTCGGTGCTGCCAGGGCCGTTGGCCTGGCTGAGGTCGCTGGGTCGCTTGTGCCGGGCCGCACTGCCGATATAGCGCTGCTGCAGGAGGTGGAAGGGCGCTTTCGCTTCGACGATTGCTTCGGCAACGTGCGCTTTGCGCCGCGCACGCTCTTGCCGCGCTACGTTTGTCTTGGCGGGGAGCTGCACCCGGCGCGGAGCGCGGCTCCCTGGCGGTAGGAGGGTGGCTATGCTTTACCGCAGGTTGGGGCGAACCGGCATGCGGGTGAGCGAGATTGGGTTTGGCAGCTGGGGCATTGGCGGCGGCTGGGGCCCGCGCGACGACGCAGAGGCGTTGCGGGCGCTGCGCCGGGCGCTGGAGCTTGGCGTCAACTTCTTCGATACGGCGCTTGGCTACGGCAACGGCCGCAGCGAGCAGCTCATTGGCGAGGCGGTCGCCGGGCAGCGGGAGAAGGTCATCATCGCCACGAAGATCCCGCCCAAGACAGGGCGCTGGCCGGTTCTCCCGCAGGAGCCGGTGAGCGAGACCTTTCCAGCAGAGTGGATCGTCCGGTGCACCGAAAAGAGCCTGCGGAACCTGCGCAGCGATTATATAGACGTGCAGCAGCTGCACGCCTGGACGCCGCCGTACGCTGAGCAGCTAGAATGGCATGAGGCGCTCAGCCGGCTCAAGGAGCAGGGCAAGATCCGCGCCTTCGGCATTTCAGCGAACGACTGGGATCCGTATGGCCCTGTGGTTGCCGTGCGCGAAGGGCTTGTCGACACAGTCCAGGTCATCTATAACATCTTCGAGCAGCGCCCCGCGGAGCAGTTGTTGCCGGCAGCGCTTGAGAACGATATCGGCATCATTGTGCGCGTGCCCTTTGAGGAAGGCCTCCTCACGGGCACCATGGGGCCCGATCACCGCTTTGCCGAGGGGGATTGGCGTGCAAGCTGGCTCACGCCAGAGCGGCTCGCGGAGGCAGCAAGGCGAGTCGAGAGGTTAAAGGCCTTTCTCAATGAGGACCGGCCAACCCTTCCGATTCTTGCCCTCAAGTTTTGCCTCAGCCACCCGGCCGTGAGCACTGTGATCGCTGGCATGCGCCGTGTGCAGCACGTGGAGGCCAACTGCGCTGCCTCTGACGGAAAGCTGCTCAGCCCCGCTGAGCTGGAAGCGCTCAAGGAACACGCCTTCGTGCACGGCTGGAAGTACCCCTGGAGCCAGGCCTAGGGCGCTGGGGGCGGCAGACGCCTTAGAGGTCGGCCAAGGAGAAGCCCCTTTCCATGAGCTCCGCGCCGGCAAGCGTGATGCGCACTGCTTCCTGGCCCGGCACCAGGGCAAGGAGGCCCATCCCCAGCAGGTACCCCACAATGCGTTCCGTCTGGGCTGGGGAAAGGCCTTCCCGGCGGCCAAGATCCAGGTGCGCCACTGCGGTGTCCGTGTCCCCGCCCGTCTCATCGTAAAGGTGCCGCAGGAAGCGCGTGCACTGGCGTTTGAATTGCTCCCTTGCCTGGGCCTCTTCCATAGGTCCTCCTTCTCCTGATCAGCGGCTTGTAACGCCGGCAACGGCGCGTGCGAGAGCGACAAGCCCCCAGAAGGCCGTGAAGGGCCAACCGACCAGGGCGATGAAGAGCCCGGTTGAGCCAAGGCCGCTCAGGAGGACTTCCATCGCCCAGATGCGCAGCCAACCAGCCGGGCTGCGCCACCAGAGCTGCCACAGCGCCCGTGGCGATGCGCCCAGAGCTGCACCAGGTGGAGCTTGAGCCACCGCCCCCAGGACGAGCGCGGCAAGCGGCGGCAGGAGTGCAAGCCAGGCGAGCCCTATTGGCTGAAGGGCCTGCGCAAGTTGCACGGCAACAGAGGCGAGCAAGCCAGAGAGCGCACCGCTAGTCACAAGCGGCCCCACGACGAACGTGCCAAAAGCAAGGAGCCCTGGCAGGCCGTAGAGGAAGAGCGCGGCAAACAGCCGGGCCCCGTCCTGCAGCCGGCGCGAGAGTGGCCGCCAGGCCGGCAGCGCTCCTGCTGGGCTCTGCGCGGCGGCCACCAGGTAGCCCAGGGCCCACAGCAGTGGCAATAGAAGCGGGAAGAGCCCAAGAAGCAACCCCCCTGGAAGCATGCGCCGCTGCCAGTGCTCGTCGTCAAGAGGGCTCACCCAGAGTGCCCACGCTTCGCGCAGCAGGCCTGCGCGCGCTTTTGACTGTGCTCTGCCCTGGCCATTCATGCTCAGCCCCGGCCAGGCAGGTGGCGGTAGTCTCCGTACTCGTGGGCGGCCTCGAAGTAGGCACGGACATTCGCAAGCGGCGTGCCATCGCGTATGGAGTCGCTTGTGCCGAGGATGAAGCCACCACCCGGGGCCGCTACAGCAATCGCCTCGCGCACTGCTTGCCTAATGGTCTCCTCTGTGCCGAGCTTTATGACGTAAAGGAGATCCACATAGCCCTTGAGGCAGGTCTTGTCGCCGTAGAGCCTCTTTGCCTGCGCGAGGTCAACATCGCCCATTGGCGGAGGCGTGAGCGTCTCCACCACATCCGCGCCCGCCGCCACATACTCCGGCAGTGTGCGCATCATCTTGCCGTCGTCGTAGATGTGGTAGATGCCACCGTACTCGTGCACAAGCGCAGCGTGCTCTCGGATGAGGGGAGTGAAGAGCTCCGCAAACATCGCTGGGGACCAGCCAGCGCTGAGGGAAGCATAGTACCAACTGCCAAAGACAAACCGCACCCCTTCCTCCAAGGCGGCCTTGAGCAGCCGCAGGGAGTAGTCCTGGAAGAAGGCTAACATCTCGTCGAAGAAGTCGCGCTCGAGGTAGTAATCCATCATGAGCTGGTGGAGCCCGCGCAGATCGCCAAGGAAGTGGTCGAGCGGCGGGGCAAAGGAAAGCTCGACGATGCCGCGCTCCCCCACGATGCGCTCCACCTCCCTGTACAGGGCAAGTTTGGGCCGCGGTAGCTCTGGCAGCAGGTAGTGCAGCTTCTGCAGGTCTGCGCGCTCCTTGATCATGTGCTCGCGCCAGACGGGGGTGGGCGATATGCCGTACTCACGCCCTGCGGGCGGGATGAAGACCTCATCTGTGAGCGGGCCAGCCGGGGTGCAGAAGCGCCGGCGGAAGGTCACCGCGCCGCCTTCCTCCACGATCTCCTGCTGGACGGCAACGCCCGGTGGCAGCTCGTAGGAGGTGGCTGGCCGCACGAATGAGGGCAGCACGCCCCAGATGGGCAGGTAAAGGTCGTACCCGAACTCCTCGGCGGCGCGCAGCTCGAACTCCCAGCTGCCCCCACCATAGTACTCAGTGAGAAAGGCCCAGATGCGCGGGGCTATGGGGACGCGATCCGGCTCCTCATGACGGATGGCGGCAAGCAGCCGCTCTCTGCTCGTCATGCTGGCGGGCAAAGGCCAACCTCCGGGGGCAAGCAGGCTTTGTGCCCTATTCTATAGCCGCGTGCGCCCGCCGGCCAGCCAGAGCGGCCTGGCGCTGGCGCGAGGTCATCAGGCCCTGCGCCCCGGCGGGGGCTGCAATGCGCTTGCCACCGCGCAGCCAGCATGGCAAAAAGGTGCAACTGGTTCCAGGCTTGCTCCCGGTTCAACCTGGCGCCAAATGCGGGCCGTGCAAGGGTTGGCGCTGGCCGCCGAGGTGCGCAAGCGTGCCGGTGTTGGCCCCAGTGCCTGTCGGTTGGCTTGCGCTCGGCCCAGATTGCATTTGCCCGCTCGCCGCTTGGGGGAGGACAGCCCGATGAAGAAGCATCCGCTCGTCTGGTTCTACGTCCTGGCGTTTTGTTTATCTTGGCTAGGGTGGCTGCCGGCCGTTTTTGCCTCCAGGGGCTTCTCCCTTTTCGCACACCCGGCCTTCCAGCTGCTCCTGGTCTTGCCTGCGGTGGGGCCAGGTTTGGTGGCCATGATCGTGGCCTCTTCGTTGGGCAAAGGGGGCGCGCGACTGCTCTTGCGGCCACTACTGAGCTGGCGGTCAGGTGCCGTCTGGCTTGTTGTCGCTGCCTTGGGCCCTGCCTTGCTGCTAATTCTGGGAAAGGCCCTGACGATGGCGATCGGCTCCGCAGCTGCGCGGGAGCAGCCCGGCAACGTCCTGGCAGCGGCGGCGGCCGCGCTCGTCATCTCGTTGCTCTCCAACACGTGGGAGGAGGTTGGCTGACGGGGGTTTGCCCTGCCGCGGCTGCAGGCGCGCCATAATGCCCTTGTCGCGGCGCTGATCGTGGGCGTGCTGTGGGGGCTGTGGCACTTGCCGCTCTTTTTCTGGAAAGGTAACCCTATGGCCACTTACCCCTTTGCAAGCTGGTTCGTTGGCACAGTTGCCTTGAGCTTCGTCTACACCTGGCTCTATGACGGCAGCAATGGGAGCCTTTTTGTCGTCGTGCTCTTTCACGTGCTGCACAACACCTTCGGCGTGTTTGTGGGCGGTGTCTCGATCCATGCGCTCACTGTGGTGTACTGTCTTGCGGCCCTGTTGCTCGTTGCGGTCTCCGGAAAGGAGAACCTCGCCCGCCAGGAGAGGGTGCGCGCAGCCACTAGCGGGTACGGCAATAGCTGCTGCGGGCAGGATAGTGGCCGGGGA
>JAPWUW010000187.1 GCA_028275325.1 Anaerolineae bacterium
GGTCACGTTTCTTTGAACCGAGAGACAACGCGCCCAATTATCTTGCTGGAGGAAAGGTCGGCCACGATGGGGATGAAACAAACCTCCGCGCCGACAGAGGCTGCCACTGCCGCCTCCGGCAGCGTCTCCAGAGTATAATCCCCGCCCTTGACATAAACGTGCGGGCGAAGCGCACGCAAGACGCCATCTGCGGTCAGCTCCTCGAAGAGGAGCACGTGATCGACCGGTGCCAGGTAACTTACGAGCAGAGCTCGCTCGCAGGCTGGCACGATCGGCCTGCCGGGACCCTTGAGCCGCGAAGCGCTTTCGTCCCCGTTCACTGCTACGAAAAGCACATCACCCAACGCTCTGGCGGCGGCAAGGCATTCAGCATGCCCGAGATGGAGGATATCGAAGACGCCGTTGGTCAGTACGACCCTCTGGCCTTGCCTCCGGTATTGTTCGCTTAGGTCGATGGCCTCGTCTAGCGCAAGGATGCGGCCCCGGGTTGCAGCCACCTGTTGGCAGCCTCCTCTAGTTGCTCTAGCGTCGGGGTCGCGTTTCCCAGCTTCTGGATGACAATGCCGGCGCCGAGTTGCGCCACTGTGGCCACAACCCACGGATCCCACCTTGCGATCATACCTAGCGTGATGATCGCAATCACCGTATCGCCGGCACCGACAACATCGAACACTTCCGTCCTGTTGGGGGCGGGAACGCTGATGTAGGGCCCCGCCCGTGGCTGAAGCGCCATGCCCTCGGCGCCGCGGGTGATGGCGACCATACCGGCACCCAGCCTGTTCAGGATTTGCCCCGCTGCACCCCGGAAATCGCCTTCAGTGAGCGGCGGGCTCCCAAGGGCGGCAGCGACCTCCTCACGGTTGCACTTGACGCAATCCACGCCGCGATATTGCCACAGGTTGTGCTGTGCATCGACACAAACTGGGAGGCCCCACTTCTCCTTCGCACTGAGGCAGGCCTCGAGGACAGCTTGGTTGGCCACGCCGCCCTGGTAGTCGGAGATGAGGATGGCGTCCGCACCTGGCGCCAGGGCCTCCACAGCTAGCACAAGTCCTGAGATGGCGTCCTCCGGGAGCGGACCTTCGGCGAGCCAATCGAGGCGCAGCAGCTGCTGGGGATAGCGCAGTGCGCTGCGGGCCAATACGCGTTGCTTGACCGTGGTGCGCCGACCAGGCACGCGGACGACACCGCCTGTGTCCACGCCGGCAGCTCTGAGCAGCCCGATCAGCTCTGCCCCAGCGTCATCGTCGCCAACAACTCCTACCTGCACAGCCGCGCTGCCCAATGCACAGATGTTGCGGGCAGGATTGGCCGCGGAGCCGGGCAAGGCAAAGGATTCCTCGTGAACCAGCACTGGAACCGGTGCCTCGCGTGAGAGCCGTGTTGCTCTCCCGATCACGTACCGGTCCAGGACAATGTCGCCGACGACGAGAACCCGCTTTCCCGAAAGCTCATGCAGCCGCGGTAGAACGGCCTCAATAGGTGCCAGCCCCTGCAACATCACGCGTCCCCTCTGTGCTCAGGCAATCTTAGGAGACGGCGGGCCCTGAGGGCAAAGACCAGCGCCAGGAAACGGGGCAAAGCTAGCATGCGGCGCCAACGCCATGGCTGGTGGCAGAGCCGGTACAGCCACTCCAGGCCATGGTCACGCATCCACTGTGGGGCACGTGGCACAGCCCCTGCGAGGAAATCGAAAGCCCCACCTACCCCCATCGCGAGTTTCACGCCAGCAGCAGGGGCATTGCGGGCTATCCATTTTTCCTCTGCTGGAACTCCGAAGGCCACAAGGAGGATATCCGCTTTGGCCCGTCGGAGGAGCGAGATGATCCAGCTGGCCTCCGCCGGCAAGGGCGTGCCGGCATAGCAGCCGGCGACGTGCAGGCCGGGGGCAAGTCCCTGCAGCCTGCAGGCTGCTTGTTCTGCGACGCCGGGCGCTGCCCCAAGCAAATACAGGCTTTGGCCCGTCTCGGCAGCAAGCCGCGCCAGGTGTGGCGCAAAGTCCACCCCGGTAACTCGCTCCCGCAGGGGCTCCCTCAACAGCCGCCCAGCCAGGAGCAGGCCTGCTCCGTCGGGCAGAGCGAGGTATGCGCTCTCAATAATGTGGTATAGCTCCTCATCCCTGCGCGCCAACATCAGCATTTCGGTGTTGACGGTGACCAGCTGGTGAAAGCCACCAGCCTCGATCGCGCGCCGGCATAAGGCTAGTGCCTCCGAGTATGTCACATCATCCACGCGCACTCCAAGAAGGCGCCGGCTGACGAACACCCTAAAGCACTCCAAGGCTGCGGATGGCCGCCAACACGCGTTCTGGGCGCAGCTGCTCAAGGCAACCCCTCTCTCTGCAGCCGCTCCTAGAGCCGAGGGAATGCCCCCTGTACAGGCAGGGCTGCTTTCCGTTCGGGCAGGGGCCTTGCAAGGCGATGGCGGGCGCGGCGGGTGAACCCCCCGGGCGCCATGGCCCCCATGCGGCTGGGTCCGTTGGCCCGAACAGCGCCACCACAGGGATGCCGACCGCAGTCGCCAGGTGCATAACGCCGCTATCGTTGCCCACGAAGAGAGCACACTGCGCAAGCACAGCAGCTAAGAGCTCGAGCGAAGGTGTTCGGCGGGCCAGGTTCAGCGGCCGGTGGTGCATCAAGCTCGCCACCTGTTCGCTATCGTCGCCGTCGCCACCGAGGAGCACCACAGTGGCACCGAATTCCTCGACAAGCGCGTCGGCCAGCGCCGCAAAGCTGACCGCAGGCCAGCGCCTTGCAGTGCTGAAAAGGCCAGATCCGGGATGGATGGCTACCAAAGGCCGGCGGGCACCAGCGAGGATGTCTGCCGCTTTGGCCCGTGGTGCCTCTCCCACGCGGTACTGCAGGGGGCGGCTGGCAGTGCTTGCCCCCAAGGTGCCCACAAGCCGGAGGGCGTACTCTGCCTCGTGGCTTGCCCCGAAGCCCGCATCTGCCACGCGCAGGGTTAGAAAGCTTCCTCTGCCGTTGTCAAGGCCGACGCTTAACTGCGGCCTCACACCCCAAAGGAGCGCGCGCCACTTCATTGCACCCCACTGTGTCGTGAGGTGGTGCATGAGTATGGCCACATCGTAGCGGCCGCGCAGCTTGCCCAGGAGCCGCACCACTTGCAGCCAAACCTGGGGTGAGAGCGCACTCACTTGGCGGTCCAGCAAATGCCGCTCCACGGGTACAAGCGAATCAACGAGATCAGTGCCGGCAAGGATGGCGGCACCAATCGATGAGGTAAGCACATCGATGCGGGCTTTGGGGTGAGCTTCTCGCAGAGCGGCAAGAGCTGGTGTGGCAAGGAGGACATCGCCAAGATCGCCGATCCTGATGACAAGCAACCGCGCCTTACTGCCCATCATCTCCACTGCAAGCACGCTCAATGGCACGGAGCGCTACCGTGGCGCAGCGCTCCCAGGTGAAGCTTGCCGCCCGCATCAGGCCGCGCTCGCTCAATGTGCGGGCCAAATCCCGATCCTGCGCGAGGGCCTGGAGCGCAGCCGCCAACTCATCGACGGAGGTGGGGTCGACCAGAAGGCCCGCGTCGCCGACCACTTCCGGGAGCGAGGACGTGGCCGAGGCCACAACGGGCGTGCCACATGCCATGGCCTCAAGTGCTGGAAGGCCGAAACCTTCGTAGAGGGATGGGATAACCAAGGCAACGGCGCCACTCAATAGGGCGGGCAGGTCTGCGTCCGGAACAGGCCCGACGTGCAGCACATTCGGTGCACTTTGCTCGATTCTGGCCAGGATCGGCTTGCACATCCACCCAGGCTTGCCAACGACAACGAGCGGCACGCCGGTGGCTGCCAGATCGTGCGCATCCAGCAACCGCAGCAGATTCTTGCGCGGTTGCAGCGTGCCCACAAACAAGAAGTAGCGCTCTGGCAACCGGTAGCGCTGTCGGATGGCGGTGCGCTCAGGCTCCAGGGCTGGCCTGAACGAGGGGCTCGCGCCCGGGTAAGCCAAAACCACCTTGTCCGCATGCACGCCGAGCAGCTGCACAAGATCACTCTTGGTGCACTGCGAATCGGCAAGAACCACCCTTGCCACCTGCACGTTCCAGCGCGTGCTGATGCGCAGGTAAAGGCGTTGCAGAGGAGGGTGTTCCCGCGGGAAGCGCAGGTAGCCCAAATCGTGGACTGTGACGACCACCGAGCGCGGGTGCACCGGCGGGATGACATGTGCCGGAACGAAGAGGGCATCTGGCGGGCGGCAGGCGAGCTCCGCGGACAGCCCAACCAGAGACCACAACCGCGGCATGCGCACATACCGCCACTCGGCGTTGGGCCGGTGTGCCCAGAGGGGTGCCACCGGTGTGCGCCCGTACAGGCGGAAGGAATAGGCCTCACAGCGGATGAGCCTGCTCACAAGCTCCCGCGAGTAACGGGCAACTCCCGCTCCACCAGGGATATCGGCCCTGCTTGCATCAACCCCGATTAGCAGGCTCATGCCTCGCATCAGCGTAGGGCAAGGGCCTGCGCTAGCCCCAGCAGCCCTGTGGCCACGAGCACCAGCGGCCACAGCGAGCGCATCTGCTGGAGAGGGTCGTAGGGCACTGCGCCCAGCGCATACAGAAGCCCGGTGAGGCCAGTGAAGATCCCAGCGAGCCCCGGCACGAGGAGGAATAGAGGAGGCACAGGGGTGGCAGCAAGGTAGGCAAGGATCGCTGCCCCAAAGGCGATGAGGAAACAGGGCCAGACACCCTCAAGCAGCCGCCATGGCGTGAGGCCCAGGCTAAACGGCAGCAACACCAGGCCGCTGCCCAAAGCAAGCACTCCAAGGAAAAGCTGCCATGGTCCCGCCCCGAGGAGGTAGCCCAGAAGAAACGCCGCACCAGCGGCGATTATGAGAAGTGGCCAATGCTCTTCCGGACGGAGCGGAAAGCTGGAGCTTTCTTCCGCAAGCAGCCACAACCCCAAGACAATCACAATCAGCGCTGGGGCAACGCTCTCGCTCGTTTTCATCGCAAGGCGGCACCTTCCTCTGCGCTGATCATGGCGAGGCGGCGCACGTGGCTAGCGCCTTGAGAGAAGGGGGTGCTCAGGAAAACGCGCAGCACCTCTCGAGCTAGGCCCGGCCCCAAAACCCGCTGCCCAAGGCACAGGATGTTGGCGTCGTTGTGCTCTCGGCTCATGCGTGCCGTGTAGCACTCATGGCACAGAGCAGCGCGGACCCCTGGAACCTTATTGGCGGCGATGCTCATGCCTAGCCCTGTCCCGCATATCAGGATGCCCCTGTCGTACTCGCCCCGGGCCACCGCCTTGGCAACTGCAAAGGCGTACACCGGGTAGTCGACAGGGCCATCCTCGCCCCCGCCGAAATCAGAGACCTCGTGCCCCAGCTCTTGCGCGTAGGCCAGAAGCTCAGCCTTCAAGCTGGCCCCAGCATGGTCAGAACCGAAAGCAATTCTCATCTCAGGTCGCTCTCCGATGAAGGTATAGTGCAGCGCGAACGGGCGGGACCTGCTCTCAATACTCTCAGGAGCTCGCTCTTGCCGATTGCGCCCAGGCGCAGCACCTGCACCTCGCCACCGACGAGAGAGACGACTGTGGAGGGCACGCCAAGCTCCGCCGGCCCTCCATCGATCGCAGCAGCAACGCTTGCGCCTAG
>JAPWUW010000188.1 GCA_028275325.1 Anaerolineae bacterium
TCCCCTTGCACCAGAGCGTACCGGCAACGAGCCTATCCGCTGCCGAACGAGCTCTGGCCGTAGCCCACTTTCTGCTGCCTGCTGGGGCAACCTGGCTGCACACTGAGCTCGAGCAGTGCCGAGAGCTTGTGGCCGACATCATGCGCCGCAGCGGCGCGCGCTGGCAGGCGCGCGATGTCGCCCGTTTTGTGCGGCGCGACGTGAACGAGTTCCTCCGGGCCCTCAAGGCCTTGCAAGTGCAAGAACTGGCCAATTACGGCGAACTGCCGCCGGCTGCGCAAGCTTGCCTCAGCTACTGGCTGGCCCGCATCGAGGTGCTGGCCAACGCCTTGGAGCGCCTGGCCTACGAGGAGCCAGCGCCTGAGGCGGCTCCTGCACTGCCACAGGAGCTGGCGCCGCATGCTACCACTCTCTCTCGGCAGCAGCAGTTGCACCTGTGCAGTGCTGTGCAGGTGGCACGGGAGTGCCTGGCGAGCATCCAAGCCTGGCTGGAAGCAGAGGAAAGCGGGGTGTCCCCAGCCCTGCGTGCTTCCTTCGATAGGGCAGAGCGCCAGGCTATCGCTGCGCTCTGCATCGAGATCGACCTGCTGCTAGGCTCGCTTCTGCTTGCTTTTGGCATCGATGCGGGCCCGCCTCCCTGGCGGCATGCCCTGGCCCAGCGGCTGCTGGAAGCCAGTGGAGCCATCAGCTCGTCGTTCGAGGTGGCAGTTCTAGCGCCCCAGGGGCAAGAAGCCACCGGGCTGGCGCTTGGGCCCGCTCTTGGCTTCCTGGCCGCCCGACTGAAGCGGTTGCATCGCCTGTCGCTACCGCCCTCTGGCGGATGACGAAGTTATGTATTGCCGCCACTCCCTTCTCATGCTAGGATCGATTGGCAGTTTGGCTGTCCTTAATCGTCGTGCGGCCGCCACTTGGCCCAAGGCCACCCCTTGGGCGCTTATACGCACCTGAAGGAGTAAAGATGCGGGAACGAGAATCTTTTGTGGATGCCGTCCAGGAAACTGCCGCCAGGGTGCGGCAGAACGTGGGCCGCGTCATTGTAGGCAAGGAAGGCGTGGTTGACCTCCTGATGGTGGCGCTCCTCGCGGAGGGCCACGTGCTCCTGGAGGACGTCCCCGGCATCGGCAAGACCACGCTCGTCAAGGCGCTTGCCCAGAGCATTGGCGCAACCTTCCAGCGCATCCAGTTCACGCCAGACCTTCTCCCCTCCGATATCACCGGGGTGAGCGTCTACAACCAGAAGACGGGGGAGTTCGAATACCGCCCCGGCCCGGTCATGGCGCATATCGTCCTCGCGGACGAGATCAACCGCGCCGGCCCTCGCACTCAAAGCGCCCTCCTTGAGGTGATGCAAGAGCGTCAGGTGACGGTAGACGGGGTCACGCGGCCAGTGCCACGGCCCTTCCTCGTCCTGGCGACACAAAACCCCATCGAGCTCGAGGGGACCTTCCCGCTGCCAGAGGCACAGGTGGATCGCTTTCTCATGCGGCTTGAGATCGGCTACCCCACGTACGAAGAGGAGCGCCTAGTCATGCGCCGCTTTCGCGAGGAAGATCCGCTCCAGGGATTGCGCCCGGTTGTCTCCGCTGAGGAGCTTCTCCGGCTTGGGCAGGCCTGCCGCAGGGTTTTCATTCACCCTTTGGTGGAGAACTACATCCTCGACCTTGTTCGTTACACGCGGCAAAGCGATGGACTCGCCCTTGGGGCAAGCCCCAGAGCCACGTTGGCGCTTATGCGCACCGCTCAGGCCTACGCCGCCATTCACGGGAGGGAGTTCGTCCAGCCCGATGACGTCCAGGCCCTGCTTGAGCCTGTCCTCCTGCACAGGTTGATCCCGAGCGTGCGCACCCGGCTGCGCGGGCGAGCGGCACGCGACATCATCGCTGAAGTGCGCTCCCGCGTGCCTGTCCCCGTTGAGGAAGACTGGAGCGCCAGGGAGCGCGCATGATCGGGCTTGCCTGGTGGTGGCTTCTCGTTGCGCTCTACGCCTTGAGCGCCATCCAGCGGGAGCCACGCCTTCTCCTCCTTGCCCTTCTTTTGAGCTTTGCCTCCGCAGCCTCCGCCCTCTGGGCTCGCTACTCGCTTGCCGGGCTGCAGTACAGGCGAAGCCTGGGCAGGGATCGGCTTTCTTTCGGGGAAGAGACGGAACTAACCATCGAGATCTACAACGCCAAGCCTCTCCCTCTCCCCTGGGTGCTCGTGAGCGACCAGTACCCAGATGATGTCACCCTGCTCACGGGAGAGCTTGGCATCAGCCGCACCGCAAGCTTCAGGCACGCGCTCGTCAACTTCCTCGCCTTGCGCTGGTACGAGAGGGTCCGGCGCACCTACCGCATTCGCGGGGATCACCGTGGCGTCTACCGGTTCGGCCCGGCCGAAATCTATGCTGGCGACGTCTTCGGGTTTCGCCGCCAGCACATGACTGCCCCGCACGAGGATACGCTCATCGTCTACCCTAAGGTCGTGCCAGTGGCCGAACTTGGCCTGCCGGCCTCCCACCCGTTGGGGGATTTTCCCCTGCGCCAGCGCGTCACTGAGGACCCATTGCGCTACCAGAGCGTGCGGGATTATGCGCCGGGAGATCCGTTCCGACACATCCACTGGAAAGCCACTGCCAGGCGGGCGCAGCTGCAGACGCGCCTTTTTGACCCCAGCGCAAGCCATAGCCTCATGCTGCTCCTCGACGTGCAGACGAGCGAGCGGCCCTACGCCATGGTGCCGGCTCACCTGGAGCTTTTGATCAGCGCCGCTGCCTCCCTCGCCGCCGATGCGCTCGAGCGCGGCTATGCGGTGGGCCTGATGGCCAACGCCGGCCCTGTGGACCGCGGCGAGCTCACGCGCGTGCCTGTGGGGCGTCGGCCCGATCAGCTTGTGGTCATACTTGAGGCGCTGGCGTACCTCTCGGCCTTCCGGCTGACGCCTTTCCATCGGCTCCTCACGGTGCTCGGCCCCAATTCTCCCTATGGCTCCACCCTGGTAGCCCTCACGGCAAAGCCAGAGGAACCCGTCCAGGAGGCGCTCCTGTGGCTGGAGGAGCAGGGGTACGCAGTGCTTTTGCTCACCGTGGGAGAGCAGGCGCCATCCATCACGCCAGAAATCACAAGTTATCACCTCGGTGGAGCGGAGCGTTGGCATGAGCTCGAAACGCTTCAGCCTGCTTGAGCAAGTGCTGCTGCCGGCGCTTGCGGCAGGCATGCGCACGGCCTGGCTTGTGCCCGTCGTCAACGCCCTCTTCGCAAGCGGCCTTGTGAGCCCCTCCGGCACCCATGTGCCGGCGTGGCTGCCTTTTGTCGTCCTTCTGGTTGGCTCGGCGCTTGCGCGCAGCCTGGCGGGGTGGCCGCTTGCGCCCGTCATCGTGGCGCTCGCGGGGCTGACGGCAAACGGCCTAATCCTCCTCCTTGCGCCGGTTGGTGCCCAGGGGGCAAGGATGTGGTTCACTGCCCTCTGCCGCCAGGCAACTTACTGGGCGGAGGGCGTGCCTGCCGTCTGGGCTCTTTTGCTCCTTGGCGTCGGCCTCTGGCTGCGGGCGATCAGCATGGATTGGTCGGAGACGGAGAGCCTGCGCAAGGGCTTCATCACCGGCGCCTTCTTCCTCGGCCTCCTCATCGCCCTGAGCAACCGGGAACAGGGGCTCGGGCTGGTTCCTGGCCTGGGCACAGCCGAGGCCATATTTGCCTTTGTGGGCTGTGGCCTGGGCGCCTTTGCCGCCGCCGACATCTCCCGGACCCTGCGGCAGAGCGTGCGCTCGGCCGGGGTCATGCCGCGGCTCGGCAAGTATTGGCTCGTTGTTCTCAGCACCGTCATCCTCGGAGTGATCGCCCTGGGGTGGGCCGCGGCGGCGCTTGTCGCGCCAGAGACGCTCCTTGCCATCTTGCGCTGGTTCAGCCCCGTCCTCAACATCCTCGCCACAGCGGTCACTTACTTGGCCATGGCCCTGGCGTGGATCTTCTTCACCATCTTTGGCCCACTCTTGCGCTGGCTGAGGGAACTTGCTGCCCGAAATGCGCAACGGGAACCGCTCGCTCTGGCCACGCCCAACTACGAGGAACAACTGCGGGAGCTGCAGCGGCAGGCCGAGGGCACAGCTGGGCTGCCCGCATGGCTGCAGGTGATGATAGCGCTCGCGCTCCTTTGCATTGTCGTCCTCATCTTCATCCTGGCGCTGCGGCGCAGGTTCGTCTCCCTTGCTGACGGTGTGCTGGAAAGCCGAGAAGTGGTCTTTTCCCTGGAACTGGCCAAGGAGCAACTGCGCGGGCTATTCCGTCGCCGTCGGCGCCGCCGGGGAGTTTTCCTGCCCCTCGACGAAGAAGCATCTGCCCGGGCCCAGATCCGCAGCGCTTACCGTTCCGTGCTCGCTCTCCTGGCGGAGCGCGGCCTCCCACGCGAGCGCCACCAGACCCCCTGGGGCTACGCCGCCGCGCTGGTGGCGCTCGTGCCAGCACTCAAGGAGCCCCTACAGCTGCTCACCCATGCCTACATGCTGGCCCGCTACTCCCATCTCCCGCTGGATGAGGTGACGGTCTCCGAGGCGCTCCTCGCCGCCAAGGAGATCGAAACCTACCTCTTTCGGCATGAGCTCGGGCCGGCCGAGGGCGCCCCACAGGCATGAACGCAAGCGAGGGCTCTGGCTTGCAGCCACACTTGGGCGCCAGCGCCTGCCTGCTTGGCCACACGGTCCGCTACGATGGCGGGCACAAGTGCGTCCCCTTCCTGGCAGAGGTGCTGGCGCGGTTTGTCAAATGGGTGCCAGTCTGCCCGGAGATGGAGGCCGGGCTTGGCTGCCCACGAGAGCCAATGCAGCTTGTGGGCAAGCCAGTGCGCCCACAGCTGGTTGGCAAGTGCACGGGCAGGTGCTTCACACCGCTCCTTGAGAGCTACTGCGAGCGCAAGCTGGCAGAGCTTGCGCAGCTTCAGCTTGACGGGTTTGTCCTGAAGAGCAGGTCGCCCTCCTGCGGGCTGCGGCGCGTGCCAGTGTACGATCCCTGCAGCCGCCCTCTTGCACTAGGGCAAGGGATCTTCGCGCGCCATCTCCAGCGGGCATTTCCGCTCCTGCCCCTTGCGCAAGAGGAGGAGCTGGCACGCCCGGGCATGGCGCGCGAGGCCTTTCTGGAGCGCGCCTTCGCTCACCGGCGGCTTGCTGCCGCCCTGGCAGCGCCCAATCAGCCGGCTGCGCTCCTCGCCTTCCACAGCCAGCACAAGCTCCAGCTCCTCGCCCATAGCCCTGCATTGTACAGGCAGCTGGGCCGCCTCATGGCGCGCGCGGGCCAGCAACCGTGGGAAGAGCTGTGCCTGCGCTACGCGAAGCTGTTCCTCACCGCTCTCAGCCTGCCGCCGACCCGCGGCCGCCAGCGCAATGTGCTCCAGCATGCTGCTGGCTACCTGCGCGGCTTCGCGCCGGCCACAGTGCAGCAAGAGCTCGCCCGCGCGATCGAGCGCTACGGCAATGGCTGCGCGCGCCTCAAGGAGCCAATTGCGCTCTTGAGGGAAGCGGTCGAAAGGCACGGCGCCCCAACCTGGCTCAGAACACAGACTTACCTCGAGCCATACCCCGCGGAGCTCGGGCCGCGACACTTTTTATAGCAGGGCAAAATGGTATCGTTTTGGCGAGCGGCACC
>JAPWUW010000189.1 GCA_028275325.1 Anaerolineae bacterium
AGATTGGCTGCTTGGGGTGATCCGCGTCTCAGATGGGGCGCGCGATGACCCGAGGTGCGATCTGCAAAGCCTTTCGCCGAGTTGGGGGTTGCAGGGAGATTGGATCGTCTACGATGGAGAGCGCGGCCTGCGCGCCACCAAGCCTGGTGCAGCACCATGGACAGTTGTCGACGACATTGCCGCGGCTTTCCCGAGTGTGAGCCCAGATGGGGCACGCGTGGCGTTCATGTACCAACAACATGACCACTGGGAAATATATCTCGTCAATGCTGATGGCACCGGGCTGCGGCCCCTGACGCAATCCAGCCCTCTGGCCGATAGGCCGGCGCAGAACGTGGCACCGGCATGGTCGCCAGATGGCAAGAGGATTCTGTTCCTCTCCAACCGCGACGGCCGGTGGAGGCCCTATATCATGAATGAAGACGGCTCTGGCCAGGAGCCTTTCCTGCCGGAGGTCTTCGACCAGTTCACCTTTTCCTACGAGTTTGCTGCGGAACGCGTTTTCTCTTGGCGGTAGCCTGTCCTCGGCAAGGCCTCGCTGCTGCATGCCCGGGTGGCATGCTGGCGCGGCGGGGCCATTCCACTGCTTAGAAGCAAGCTGAGCGTCGCCCTTGCCAGCAGCGGGGCAGCTGCGGCTGCCGCCGAGCCGAGGGGCTGGCTGCAGCTTGTGCGCGGAGCTGTGCAGCCTTTTCTGCAGCGAGGCAACGCACTGTGGCACTGGCAGGCACCGTGCTCCCTTTGGCGCTGGCAGAAGGCCGATCTGGTGGCTCGCTGTGCCGATGCCTGCGCTGTCGAGAACATCCAGCAGCCGCATTTGACAGCGCTCGTGGGAAAGTGTATATTAGCACTCGCGGGTGGAGAGTGCTAAAAGGCTATGGACGCTGTTGTTGATCCTGGCAGGATAGAGCTGACGCCCCGGCAGAAGCTCGTGTTAGGGTTAGTGGTGCGTGAGTACACGCGCACGGCAGAGCCGGTTGGCTCGAAGGTGCTGGTGGAGGAGTTTGGGCTGGATGTCAGTCCCGCCACCGTGCGCAACGAGATGGCATACCTGGAGCAGCTTGGGTTGCTCACTCACCCGCACACTTCGGCCGGGCGTGTGCCGACAGAATGGGGCTATAGGTATTTTGTGGAGAACATCATGCCGCGGCGGGGCCTGGCGCTTGCCGATCGGCTGCGGATCCGCCATCAGTTCCACCAGCTCGGGTTGCAGCTTGAGCAATGGCTGCAGCTCTCGGCGGCGATTGTGGCGGAGATGGTCCGCAACGCTGCGGTGGTGACGGCGCCGCGCGCGGCGCAGGCCCGGTTTAAGCACCTGGAGCTTATTTCTACATACGGGAATGCCATCTTGCTCGTGCTGGTGCTGCAGGACGGCACTGTGCAGCAGCAGGGCCTGGTGGCGAGCGAGGCACTGGGTCAGGAGGCGCTGAGCAGCATATCTGACGAACTCTCGAGGCGGTGCCGTGGTCTAACGGCAGCCGAGATCGACGCCTTGGCGCAGGATGACTTCTCGTTCGTAGGGGAGGTGCTGCGGGTGGTAGCACAGTTGATGCGTCGAGGCGAGAGTTCAGCGACCGAGGCATACTGGGAGGGCGTTTCGTATCTTCTAGCGCAGCCGGAATTTCGGGATGCGCAGCGCGCGCAGAAGGCGCTTGGCCTGCTTGAGGGGAATGACCTTGTCTCGGCGCTGGTGGCTGGTGCAGCAGCCTCAGAGGGGATAACTGTGCTGATTGGAGGCCAATTCCAGGATCGGCTCGATTTAAGCAGCCACGGGCTGGTGTTCTCCCGTTACGGTGTGCCGCCGGAGCTTACGGGGGCACTGGGTGTTCTTGGGCCAGTGCGCATGCATTACGAAGAGGTCATTCCCGTGGTGCAGTACGTAGCTGAGCTCCTGAGCGACCTCGTGTGGCACATGTTCGGGCCGGGAGAAGGGCGTGCGGCGCGGGCTGAGCCGGGCTGGGCACAGGCAGAGCAAAGTGCAGGAGGAGGTGTGTGATGGCTTTGAACGAAGCTGGCAATGGCAGAACATGCGACCAGGAAATGGTTGCTAGCTTTGATGCAGCCACTGCCGGCGAGGGCGTTGCTGCGCAGGACTTGACGCAAAGGGTGCAGGAGCTTGAGGCTGCCCTTGCGGAGGCCGAGGGCAAGGCACGCGAGTACCTAGATGGCTGGCAGCGGGAGCGAGCCTCGTTTGCAAACTACCGCCGCCGCATCGAGCAAGAGCGCGAGAGCCTTAGCCAGGCCGCTTATGAAGAGGTCCTCGGCCACATGTTGCCGTTGCTGGATGACTTGGATCGCGCTTGCCGGGAGATACCGCCTGAGATCGAGAGCCACCCGTGGGTTCAGGGCATTGTGCTCATACGGCGGCGGTTCGAGCAGGTGCTGCAGCAACTGGGGGTTGAGCCGATCCAAGCTCGTGGCTGCAAGTTCGACCCCCAGCTGCACGAAGCAATTAGCTATGAGGAGGCGGAAGGTTACGAGGAAGGAGACATTATTGACGAAGTGCGAAGGGGTTTCCGGCTGGGGGAACGCGTCTTGCGTTGCAGCGCTGTGCGCGTGGCGAAGGCGCGCGGCTGTGCAAATGAACTAGATTAATGATTTCACTTTTTGTCTTGGGAGGAAAACTATGGGCAGGATAATCGGCATAGATCTTGGCACAACTAACTCCGTTTGTGCGGTTATGGAAGGCGGGGAGCCGACGGTGATCCCGAGCGCGGAGGGCTCGCGCCTCTTCCCTTCGGTGGTGGCGATCAACCCGAAGACTGGCGAGAGGCTGGTTGGTCAGGCCGCTAAGCGGCAGGCGATCACCAACCCCGAGAACACGATCTTCTCCATAAAGCGCTTCATGGGCCGCAAGTTCAACGACCCTGTGGTGCAACAGGCGCGCAAGCGTCTGCCCTATCGGGTGACGGAGGCACCAAACGGCGACGTGAGGGTCATAATGGGCGGCCGGGAATACTCGCCGCCTGAGATCTCGGCGATGATCTTGCAGAAGATCAAGGCGGATGCAGAAGCATACCTTGGGGAGAAGATCACGCAGGCCGTCATCACTGTGCCGGCCTATTTCGACGATGCGCAGAGGCAGGCGACGAAGGATGCCGGCCAGATCGCTGGGCTTGAAGTGTTGCGCATCATCAACGAGCCTACAGCTGCGGCTCTTGCCTACGGGCTCGATAAAAAGAAGGATCAGAAGATCGCCGTGTACGACCTCGGTGGTGGCACGTTCGACATCTCGATCCTGGACGTGGGTGAGGGCGTGTTCGAGGTGAAGGCCACAAATGGGGATACTTTCCTAGGTGGCGACGACTTCGATCAGCGAATCATAGATTGGGTCGCTGAGGAGTTCAAGAAAGAGCATGGCATCGACCTGCGGCAGGATCGGTTGGCTCTGCAGCGGTTGAAGGAAGCCGCGGAGAAGGCCAAGATTGAGCTCTCCTCGGTGATGCAGACAGAGATCAACCTGCCGTTCATAACGGCTGATGCCAGTGGGCCCAAGCACCTTCAGATCACGCTCACGCGGGCCAAGCTCGAGCAGCTGGTCGCTGACCTCATCGAGCGCACGATCGAGCCCTGTCGGCTGGCTCTCAAGGACGCTGGGTACACGGTTGACGATATCGATGAGGTGATCCTCGTCGGCGGGCAGACGCGTATGCCGGCGGTGCAGGAAGCGGTGCGGCGTTTCTTCCGCAAGGAGCCGCACAAGGGCGTGAACCCAGATGAGGTTGTTGCCATTGGCGCTGCCATCCAGGCTGGTGTCCTCGCTGGTGAGGTGAAGGACATCTTGCTCCTGGACGTGACGCCACTTACGCTGAGCATAGAGACGCTCGGCGGCGTGGCCACGCCCATTATAGAGCGCAACACCACCATCCCGGTTCGCAAGAGCCAGATCTTCACCACTGCCACAGACGGGCAGACCCAGGTGGAGATCCACGTTGTTCAGGGCGAGCGCCCAATGGCGGCGGACAACCGCACCCTGGGCCGCTTCATCCTCGATGGCATCCCACCGGCGCCGCGCGGGGTGCCGCAGATTGAGGTGACCTTTGACATCGATGCTGATGGCATCTTGAACGTCTCAGCTCGAGACAAGGCCACGGGGCGCGAGCAGCGCATAGTCATCAAGCCGTCGAGCGGCCTCAGCAAGGAAGAGGTGGAGCGCATGGTGCGCGAGGCGCGCGAACATGAGGCCGAGGACCGCCGTCGGCGCGAACTCGCGGAGGCCCGTAACACAGCCGACTCGCTCATCTACTCGGCGGAGAAGAGCCTGCGCGACCTTGGCGACAAGGTTCCGGCTTCCGTGCGCAGTGAGGTGGAAAGCAAGATTGCGGCGCTGCGCACCGCCATGCAGGGCGATAACGTCGAGCGCATTCGTTCGGCCACAGCCGACCTCTCGCAGGCAGTGCAGAAGATTGGCGCTACCATGTACGAGCGCGAGGCAACGGGTGCTGGTGGCCCGCAGGGGACGAGCGGCGGCCGACCGGGCGATGAGGACGTGGTGGACGGCGATTTCACGCAGGCCTAGAGAGTGGTTTGCGATGGAGGAGGCGGGTTATACTGAACCCGCCTCCTTAATCGTTTTGTGCGCTTCATGGTGCGATGCCCGAGAAAAGGGATTACTACCAAATACTGGGGGTCCCTCGGGACGCCTCGCCCGAGCAGATAAAGCAGGCCTACCGGCGCCTCGCCAGGCAGTACCATCCGGACGTGAACAAATCTGCCGAGGCTGCTGAGAAGTTCAAGCAGATCAACGAGGCTTACCAGGTGTTGAGCGACCCGGAGAAGCGCCGGGCGTATGACCTGTACGGCACTGCCGAGCCTGTCGTGGCAGAGGGCTTCGAGGATTTTCCCTTTGGCAGTTTCACAGAGCTCTTCGAGGAGTTCTTCGGGTTTGGCACGCGCTCTGGGGCAAGAGCGAGGCGCGTGCCGCAAAGGGGCGCCGATCAACACATTTCGCTGCGGCTCAGCTTTCATGAAGCCGTCCTGGGCACGGAAAGGGATATTGAAGTGGAACGGCTCGAGCCTTGCGAGCGCTGTGGGGGCAGTGGTGCTGAGCCGGGCACAAGCCCCATGCGTTGCCCGACGTGCGGGGGCCGCGGGGAAGTGCGCCGCGTGCAGCAGACGATATTAGGCTCGTTCGTGAATGTCTCCACCTGCCCCACCTGTGGCGGCCACGGTGAGGTCGTCACGGTTCGCTGCAGCCATTGTGGGGGTGAAGGGCAAGCGAAGCGCCGACGGATTGTTCGCGTGCGGATTCCGGCGGGGGTGGACACTGGCACCCGCATTCGCCTCTCTGGCGAGGGGGATGTCGGCACGAATGGCGGGCCGCCTGGCAACCTGTACGTGACCATCGAGGTGGAACCCGATCCACGGTTCCGTCGTCAAGGCGATGACATAATCTACGAGCTGCCCATAAACATAGCGCAGGCAGCGCTGGGAGCTGAGGTGGCTGTGCCTACCCTGGAGGGAGAGGAGGTTATTCGCATCCAGCCCGGGACGCAGAGCGGGGAGGTTATCCGCCTGCGCAATAGGGGAGTGCCGAGGTTGCAGCGCTCTGGCCGTGGAGATCAGCT
>JAPWUW010000190.1 GCA_028275325.1 Anaerolineae bacterium
GGCAAGCCGTTGACGGCACGCGCTTTCTCGACCTTGTTGAGGATGAGCCGTGGCAGCAGGCAGAGCACCACTACGACTTCTCGCTTCTGCATTTGCCTATACGACAGGCAGACAGCGCCGACCCGCTCCCGTACGTCTCTCGGCCGGGGGTGGCCGTGGCCATCTCCACAGACTGGGTCCGCCATTACGAGGATGCCCAGGTGCAACGGCTTGTGCTGCGCAGGCTCACCTTCTTCGGGCTTGGGCTTGCATTCGACCTGACCCCCCACGAGGAAGGGGAAGTGCTCTGCGCCATGCGCCCTTTTCGCGCACACGCTGACCTGCTCATCAGAGCTCTGGAGGAACACCGCCACAGGGTGATCTACTGCGAGGAGCACGAGCGAGAGTTGCTCGGCATCTTGCTGAGCGGCCGCCAGCCCCTCAACTGAGGCCTTCGGCACGGGGCACAGGAAAGCCGCTGCTGAGCCGAGAGGAGCCGCACCTTACCGTGCGGGCACAGAGACACCTGCAGAAAGCGCCTGCTCCTTCCCTGCCGCAAGTGGTGTGCCGGCCGCTGTGCTAAGTGCCGTCTCCAGGAGGGCTGTGAGCTCCCCAGGACGGAAGGCGCCCCTTCGCCGCACGCAGAAGGCTGCGCCCTCGCTTGCCAGCTCATCTTCGCCTGGGGTTGCCGCCGTCACCAGGATAACCGGAAGTTGCGAAAGGGCATGGTCCTTGCGCATCTGGCCCAGTAGCTCGAGGCCGCTCATCCCGGGCATAAGCAGGTCTAGGAACACGAGGTCGGGCACCCGGGCGCGCATTTTGGCAAGCGCAGCACGCCCGCTGTAGGCACTGCGGATGGTGGCCTTTCCTCCAGCGACAGCCTCGATCATGCGGCCAAGCAATTGCACAAAGCCCCGGTCGTCATCGACAAGCAGGATGTCCAGCGGCTTCTGCCCATCCCAGTTGGCCTTGCGCAGCGCCGCGGCGACGTCTTCCTGGGAAATCGGCTTGATCAGCACGGCCGCGCAGCCCTCAGCATCTGAGAACCAGCGCGCCGCGGGCAAGCTGGCCTCGATCAGGATGGTGCTCTCGGGGATGGCAGCCAATAGCCGGGCGTTAGCGCCCTGGCCGCAACCAGTGTGCCGCGCGATCACCGCCACCGGCTCCCCATCGGCCAAGTGCTGCTGTAGCTCGAGCGCGCTCTCGACCCGGTGGAATTCGTATGCCTCCAGGCGCCGAGCAAGGTAAGGGGTGGCCGTGCCATCCTCATCCAGGACGATCACCTTCGGCCGCAGCCGGGCCTCTGGCAGCGGCAGCGGCTTCGTCTGGCCCACCCTCACCACCGCTTTCGGCGAGAGCGGCAGCGCAAAGTAAATCCGCGTGCCGTGGCCGATCTGGCTCTGCGCCCAGATCCTCCCACCGTGCAGCTGCACAAGCCTCTTGGCAATGGCAAGGCCCAGACCCTTGCCCGCATTCGCTTCGCCCCGTGGCCGCCCCACCTGGTAGAACTCGTCGAAGATGGCCTCCAGATCCGCCTCTGGAATCCCAGCCCCAGTATCCTCGACGCAGATAACCATCTCCTCGGGAGCAACCTGAGCGCTGATGCGCACGAAGCCAGCTGGCGTGAACCGTATGGCATTGGCGAGCAGGTTGAAAAGAACCTGCCGGATTCGCTGCGGATCCACAGAGAGCGTGGGCAGTTCGGGCGGAATATCCAGCTTGAGTTCCAGGTTCTTCTCGCGCGCCAGGCTGCGCACCGCATCCAGCGTTTCGGCGGCAAGCTTTCGCAAGTCCGTCTCCTCCTTGCGTATGGGCATGGCGAGCGCGTCCATGCGCGCCAGGTCCACAACATCATCGACGAGCTCCGAAAGGTACGAGGCGTTGGCGAAGATCTCGGCAAGATCTCGCATCAGCCGGTCGTTCCAGGCAGGATAGCCGTAAAGCTGCGGTTGCCGGTAGATGAGCCTTGTGAAGCCCATGATGATGTTGAGCGGCGTGCGCAGCTCGTGGCTCAAGTTCGTGGCAAAGCGGTGCCGCATGTCCCGGAGCGCATCGGCCTCCTGGCGGGCGAGCGCCAGCTCCCGATTTGTCTGCTGGAGAAGCTGGTAGGATAGGTCCAGGCTCTTGATGGTGCTGTGCAGCTTGCTGCGCTCATCGCGCAGCTGCTCGGCCAGGGCTGTGGCCTCCATAGCCCGCTGCCAGGACCAAGAAAGCAGCTGCCGGTATGGCCGCATGGCAAGCCACGTGGCGATGCCCGCGGCCGGCAGCAAGCAGAGCTCGAGCCATGGCAGCTTTGGCTGCACAGGCAGCACAGCCCCAACAAGCGCACAGAGTGCTCCCCAGGCTGGCGCAAGCGCTGGCCTGAGCAGCCCGCCGGCGAGCACCACCGGCAGCACGAGCAGCGGGCCAGCTTGCTGCGGCCCAGCCGCGAGGATGTAGGCGACAATGGCTGCCGTGAGGGCACAAAGCCAGCAAAGTGGGGCGAGTGCCGCGCCCCGACGAGCCAGCCCGTAACAGGCAAGGAGCAGCACCGAGGCAAGGCACGTCACCGCAAAGAGCGCTGCCCTCCCCGGCTGAGCGGCCAGGTAGTACCAGCAGGCCAGCACTGCCACCGCGCCCAGCAAAAGGCAGGAGCGCAAGGCCAGAGCCTGTAGCTCCCGCTCCTCCAGGCGCCAAGTGGCGGCCCTGGCTGCAGCCATGCTCAGAGCTTTGTCCTCCTCCAACATGCCCCTTGGCCCCCCTCACGCGCACACTGAAGCGCCCGTGCCCTTGGCACTAACATGTCACCTTCAGGCCATCACAGGCGCATACCTCAAGAGCCTATAATATCACTGCACAGGAGCGAAGCCAGGTCCAGGTGGAGGGGCACTTACCGTGCCAGCGCTGCACGAAACTCACACGAGCGAGAGGAGGTGTGAAGATGCCTAGCAACGCGTTCTCCAGAAGGCGCTTCTTGCAGCTTATGGCAGGGGCGTCCGCGGCCGTCCTTGCCGGCGCCTGCGCGCCGACAGCGGCACCACCAACACCAACGTCGGCACCACAACCCACCGCGGCAGCAACCGAAACCCCAACCCCAGCGCCCACCAAGCAGCCCATCACGATCAGCATGATTTGCGACCCTGACCCACCGGCGATCTACGAGGAAATAAGCAAGGCTGCCGCGGAGTTCAAGGACGCAAACCCGCACATCACGATCCAGATCGAGCCACGCAACGTCCCGAGCGGTGAGGAAGTTGTCCCCTGGCTTGCAGCCGGCACCGCGCCCGATACGTTCCGCTGGGCCATCAACCAGGCTGTAATCCTTGGGGCCAAGGGCCTGCTGCACGACCTCGCCCCGCTCGCGGAGGAGAAGGGCATTGCCGACAAGTACATTGAGGCCGTCTGGAAGGCCTATATGTGGCGCAAAGGCGAGGTCTTCTCGCTGCCGAACGACGTCAACACGCTCGCGCTCTGGTGCAACCCGGTGCTCTTCGAGCAGGCGGGGGTAAAGGACCTCCTGCCACCCAAGAACTGGGACGAAATGCTCACGGTGGCCAAAGCCGTTGCCAAACCAGATGAAGACCCCGAAAAGGCCATCTACGCCTACGCATTCCCCACAACGATAGAGTGGTCGTGGTTCTTCTTCTGGTTCTGGCTCTGGCGCGAGGGTGGTGACTTCTACGATGGCGAGAACCTGATCTTCAACAGCCCGGAGGCGGTCGAGGCCATCAAGAAGATCAAGTTCCTGATCGACCAGAAGTATCTGCCCGCTTTCGACAACTGGCAGGACCCCTGGTACGATGGCCGCTGCGCCATGCAGGAGTACGGCAGCTGGGCCATTCATGGCGACATCCCCGGCCCCTGGAACGACAACAACCCCCCAGGCAAGTGGACCGCGGATTACGAGCGGCCGGAGTTTGTGGTGGCGCCCATGATCCAGCTTAAGGAAGATGTGCCCAACTACTCCGTCTTTGCAGGCTTCTCGTGGTTCCTGCCCAAGACGAACAAGTACCCGTCGGAAACGGTCGACTGGCTCTGGTTCATGATCAGCCACCCGACCTATGGCACCCTCTACCTGCGGCACGGTCGGCAGCTTTTGTGCACGAAAGTGGTCACCCATCCGTGGCTTGAGCACCCCGCCTGGGCAGCCTTCATGAAGCAGCTTGAGACGACGAAGCCACTCTTGAGCGACCCGGAGTCCTACTCGGCCCTGGAGGAGTGCCTGCCAGCACGGCTCATCAAGGCCTGGCTCGGTGAGGCGCCGATAGAGCAAATGCTGCAGGAAGCCTACGACTGCGCCAAGCCGCTTGTGGAAGAGGCGAAGAAGGCGCTGCGATCGCAATAGCGGCACCGGTAAGGGCCACGCTGCAGGCGTGGCCCATTTCCTTTGCACTTAGGGGAGTGAGATGGCGATCCCGGCCAAGCTTAGCGCGGCCTCCGGCCATTATGCCAGGCAAGTGCAAGCCAGGGCGAGCCTCCTGCAACGCATCTGGAAGGAGCGCACGGCCTACCTTCTCATCGCGCCGGCAATGCTCGGCTACCTCATATTCTGGACGTACCCTGTGCTCTTTGCCTTCGTGGCGAGCTTCACCAAGTACGACAACTTCACGATGCAGGCCCTGGAACACCCGCTCTACAACTACGAGCGCGCTCTCGTGCGCGACCCGATGGTGCGGCGTGCCTTCTTGAATGTGCTCGAGTACGTGGCCATCACTCTGGTCATCGGGCAATCGTGCTCGCTCTGCCTGGCTCTGGCGCTCACGAACCTGCGTCGGCTCGTTGGGTTCTATCGCACCATCTATTACATTCCCATCGTCACTTCCGTGGTCACGGTGGCCACGATTTTCCGCTGGCTCTTCGGCAGCGACCCCAGCAGCCCGATGAACCTGATCCTCGGAGCAGCGTTCGGCCTCAAGCCCATCCGCTGGCTTTGGGAGCCGGCCCTTGTCATCCCCATAATTGCGGCTGTGTCGATCTGGCTGGGGCTCGGGTTCAACACGATCATCTGGATGGCGGGGCTCAAGGCCATCCCGCCCGAGTACTACGAGGTGGCCATGATCGACGGCGCGAGCGCCTGGAGGCGCTTCTGGTCGATCACGCTGCCACTTCTCAAGCCGGTCACCATCTTTCAGGTTGTGCTTGGCTTCATCGGCGGCATGAAGGAGTTCGGGCTTGTGCTAGTCATGACGGATGGTGGCCCTGGCGGCGCGAGCAACACGCCAGTGCTCCTCATATACAAGTACGGCTTTCGCAACCTGCAGATGGGCTACGCTTCGGCCCTTGCCTTTCTGCTCACGGTAGTCCTCATCGCTGCCACCATTTTGCAGTTCAAGATCTACGGCCAGGCCACCACCTACGAGTGAGCTCCATGCCCAAGGCTAAGGTCAAAGCGCCCAAGCAACTGCTCAGGAGCTGGCGCCTGCGCCGGATGCTCGTGCAGGCCTTCCTGTACATTGGCCTCTCCGTTGCAGCGGTGTTTGTCCTTTTCCCGTTCTACTACATGGTCATCTCGTCCTTGCGGGAGCCTTTCTATCGGTTCGACAGCGCCAGGCTGGAGCTATTGCCCTCAGCGTTCGAGCTCGGGGGCTATCGGCGCATCCTCAC
>JAPWUW010000191.1 GCA_028275325.1 Anaerolineae bacterium
ATCAGGGTGGGGTGGATTTCCAGGGGCCCTCCGCCGATCGTCCAGGGAGGTTGGGACATGCCGCACGTTTTGCCGCCATTGCCGTATGAGTACAACGCTTTGGAGCCGGTTATCGACGAGCAGACGATGCACCTTCATCACGACAAGCACCATCAGGCCTATGTGGCTGGCCTGAACAAGGCCGAGGAGGAGCTCGCGAAGGCCAGGGCAGCTGGGGATTACGCGCTCATCAAGCACTGGCTCAAGGAGGCCGCTTTCCACGGTTCCGGGCACATCCTGCACACGCTTTTCTGGGAGAACCTGTGCCCGCCGGGGCAGTGCAAGGGGCAGCCAGGCGGGCACCTGGCGGAGAAGATTGCTGCCACCTTCGGCAGCTTCGAGAAGTTCAAGGCCGAGTTCACGGCCGCGACTGTCGCCGTGGAGGGGAGTGGCTGGGGAATCCTGGCCTATCGGCCCTTTGATGGCAGCCTCGTCATCCTCCAGGCCGAAAAGCACCAGGACCTGACCCAGTGGGGTGTGGTTCCGCTTCTCATATGCGACGTCTGGGAGCATGCTTACTACCTCAAGTACCAGAACCGCCGGGCGGATTTCGTCAGCGCCTTCTGGCAGATTGTGAACTGGGATGTGGTGGAGGCGCGCTTCTGCCGGGCGGCTGGGTGCTAGCGCGGCCGGTGGAGAAGCGGGGGCATGTCAATGCACGTGCCCCCGCTTTTTTGGCCGAGCCTGGCGTCGGCGGCCGAAGGGCGGCCCGGCCCCCAGGCTGGCGGGGCCTCTCTGCACAGCCGGCGCGGCCTCCGGAGCTCTGGCAGCAAGTGGGCCGCGAGGTGGCTGCAGTTCCGCCGGTGCAACCCAGGCAAGCCGCGCGGGTTTCTCTTGTGCAGAGGGCTGCCGTTGCGTGTAAGCTAAGCACATGGGCAGCGGCGAAGAACTGAGCGATGCGGAAGTCATCGAGCTGGCGAAGAGGGACCCGGAGGCCTTTGGCATCCTGTACGAGCGGTTTGTCGACAGGATCTATAGCTACATTTATTACCGGGTCGGCAACCATCACGATGCTGAGGACCTCACGGCGCGCACCTTTCAGCGCGCCCTGGCCAACCTGAGGAACTTCGAGTGCCGGGGCGTGCCGATCTCGGCGTGGTTCTACCGCATTGCGCACAACCTAGTGGCAAACTGGCACCGGGATCGCTCCCGGCGCAAGGTGATATCGCTGGACAGTCTGTTGGCTTTGGGGGTGGAGGGGGAGCCGCCGGCAGCGGTGGCGGAGCGGGAGGCGGAGAAGGAAGCGCTGCTGCGCGCCATCCGCAAGCTCCCGCCGGAGAGGCAGCAGCTGCTCGTGCTCAAATTCGTGGAGCACATGTCCAACGCGGAAATAGGGGAGGTCATGGGGCGCAGTGAGAGCGCCATCAAATCCCTTTACCACCGCACGCTCCTTGCCCTGCGCAAGGAGCTCGAGGATGAGGGGTTTGGCGCGTGATGACCTTGCCGAAGCGGGATGCAGGAGGAAGGCGAATGGGCTTTTGGTCCTATGTGAACGGCTGGGTTGGCGCGAGGATGAGGCAGGATGAGGAGGCGCTGGAAGCGCACGCACAGGCCCTGCTGAGGGGCGAACAGGCCGAGGCAGCCCGTCTGCAAGGGCAAGCGAGGCCAGAGCTTGCCTCGCTCATGGAGCTGGCGCAGGAGCTCTCGCTGGTGCTCGTGCCCATCCGGCTGAGCGCAGAGGCGCGCGAGCGGCTGCGGGCGAGGATTGTGCCCGTTCGCCTCTCGCGCAGGGAGCGGCTGGGCAATGCTGTGCGCGAGCACGGCAAAGAGGCGTTTGTCGGCGCGGCTGTGCTGGGCACTGCCTTCTCCCTGGGGAGGGTGGCGTTGCACTATTACCGCAAGCGGCACCCACAGGAGGGCTGCACCCGCTCTCAGGCGGCAGCATGATCATCGACGCTCACTTTCACGTGGGGGATTTCCGGGGGCCGGGCCTGGAGGGCCGTGTGCCCATGACCTGGGAGAACCAGCTGCGCCGCCTCGATGAGGAAGGCATCGACAGGGCCATCTTCCTCCCGGTGTACAACGCCTCGCCAGAGGGAGCGCCGCTCCCCATGATCTACCGGGAAGGGCATGGGCTGCGCGAGCAGATACTTGCCGCCCGCAGCCACGCCGACAGGATCATCCCCTTCGGCAACATGGATCCGCGCTGGGGAACTAACAGCCCGGAGACAGACTTCTTCCCGCTTCTGGACTGGTTTCAGGAGATGGGCTGCCGCGGTGTGGGCGAGGTCACGGCCAACATTCCTTTCGACGATGAACGCAATGTCAACATGTTCCGCCAGCTCGGCGAGCGAGGCCTGCTTGTGACGGTCGAAAGCTGTGGGTTCGGCCCAGGCCACTATGGCTACCAGGATGAGCCGGGCCTGCCACACCTGGAGCGCCTTCTTGAGCTCTGTCCAAAGACGATTGTGATTGGCCACGGGCCTGGCTTCTGGGCGAACATCGCGCCCGTTGCGGCTCCGGAAGACATGAACCGTTACCCAAAGGGGCCGGTGGCAGAGGGCGGTGCTGTGCCGAGGCTCCTGCGGCAGTTCCCCAACCTCTATGCTGACCTGTCCGCCGGGAGCGGCTGGAACGCCCTCACGCGCGATCGGGCCTTTGGCATTAGGTTCCTGGTTGAGTTCCAGGACAAGCTGCTCTTTGGCACAGACGTCTGCTTTGCGGATGCGCAGGGCCGGATGCCCCAGCTTGGCTACCTGAAGGCGCTTCTGCAAGAACGGCAGCTCCCTGCGGCTGCCTATGAGAAGATAGTGGCCGGGAACGCTTGCCGGCTCCTTGGCCTCTAGCCAGCGCCGCCTGCCGCGCCCAGCGATTCGGCCTGGGCGAGCACCTGGATCTCCCACAGGCGGCGGTAGAGCCCGCCGTGGCGCATGAGCTCTTCGTGCGTGCCGAGCTCAACAATGCGCTTGCCGGAAAGGACGACGATCATATCGGCGTGGCGCACGGTGGAGAGGCGGTGCGCGATGATGATCGTCGTGCGGCCGCGCATGAGCCGTTCCAGCGCCTCCTGGATCAGGAGCTCCGTTTCCGTATCCACAGAAGAGGTTGCCTCATCGAGGATGAGGATTGGGGCATCCTTGAGAACAGCGCGGGCAATGGCCAGCCGCTGCTTCTGCCCACCCGAGAGCTTCACGCCGCGCTCCCCGATGATGGTGTCGTAGCCGTTGGGGAGCGCCATGATGAAATCGTGGGCATTGGCGATCTTGGCGGCCTCAATGAGCTCTGCTTCCGTGGCGTTTGGCCGGCCGAAGAGGATATTCTCGCGCACGCTGCCATGGAAGAGAAAGACATCCTGGAGGACGATGCTCACCTGCTGGCGAAGGCTGCGCAGCGTGAGGGCACGAAGGTCGAACCCATCCAGGGTGATGCAGCCGCTCGTCACGTCGTAGAAGCGGGGGATTAGGCTGGCGAGGGTTGTCTTGCCAACGCCAGTGGGCCCCACTAGCGCGACGACTGCGCCAGGGGGGATGTGCAGATTGATCCCTTCCAGGACAGCCTCGCCCTCGTTGTAGGCAAAGCTCACGTCGTGAAAGATGATCTCACCCCGCGCGCGGCCGGGGAAGTTGATCGCCCCCGGCTGTTCGGGCAGCTCTGGCTGCTCCTTCAGGAGCTCGAGCACCCTTTCTGCCCCAGCCAGCCCCTCCTGCAGTTGCTCCCAACTGCCCGAGAGCTGGCGCACGGGCTGGTAGAACATTCCGATGTACAGGAAGAAGGCCACAAGGTCGGAGACGGGCAACTTCTGCCCAAAGGCGAGCAGGCCGCCGAAGTAAATGACGATGACATAACCAAGCGAGGAGGAGAACTCGACGAGAGGGTTGAAGGTGGCCATCAGGCGCAGCGCGCGCAGCAGCGAATTGCGGTAGCGCTCAATCCCGCGCGAGATGCGGGCCGCTTCCAGCTCCTCGCGGGTGAAGGCCTTGATTTCCCGGATGCCAGCCAGGTTATCGTTGATGGCGGCATTGAGCTCGGCGAGCTCCTTCTGGCGGTGCCGGAAGGCTGGCCGCACGTAGCGGCTGAACAGCCGCATGGACAGCAAGACGAGAGGAATGGGCACGAGCGTGAGGGCCATGAGCTGCCAGTTGAGCAGGGTGAGGACCAGGCTCACGCCCAGGAGTGTGAGCACGTTGACGGCAGTGCTGGGCAGAGCATGGGCGATGATTGCCTCGAAGAGGTTGGTGTCGTTGACCACGCGCGAGAGGAGCTCCCCAGTCTGCCGGTTCTCGTAGAAGCGCAGCGACAGCCGCTGCACATGGTCGTAGAGCTCGCGGCGGCTATCGGCAACGACCCCCCAGCCCGCGATGTGGCCCATGTAGCTGTTGACGAACTGCAGTGCACCTCGCAGCGCCTGCACCAGGAGGTAGACCAGGGCAAGCCGCCCGATCAGCGCAAGGGCCACGGAGCGGCTGTACCCGGCCTGCACCGCAGCAAGGAGGCGGCGGATGATTAGAGGTCCGAGCAGGTCCAGCCCGACAATGGCGACCATGGAGAGGGCGGTGAGGATGAGCGGCGCTCTGTAACCGCGCGCGTAGCGCAGTATGTAGCGAAGGCCAGCCATGCCCCGCCCTACCCCCGGTGAGGCAGGATTTCCTGCCGGGTGAGATCAGCAACAGCCTGGCGCAGCGGCGAATCGGAGGGCAAGAGCCGGATCGGCTTGCCAACCGCATCGTACTCGCCGACGAGCGGGTCATTGGGGAATGCAGCCACAAGCTGCAAGCCCTCTTGCTCGATCGCCTCTAGGACATGCGGGTACAGCGAGCGCCACGAGGCGGCGGGGACGCGATTGAGCGCAAACCCGATGCGTCCCACCTTGATCTGCAGCTCTGGGACCATACGGGCCATTATGGCGGCCGCCCTGACCCCGCGCACAGTGGGGTCGGAGACGAGCAGGAGGTAGTCGACATCGCGGGTGGTGTGGCGGCTGAGGTGTTCCATACCCGCCTCGGTATCGATGACAACGTAGTCGTAGGAGCGGGCAAGACGATCCAGGATGGCGCGCAACATGTTGTTGGCGGAGCAATAGCACCCCGGCCCTTCTGGCCTGCCCATGGCAAGGAGGTCGACGTCGTCTCCTTCCACGAGGAGATCCTGAAGCTCGTACTCGAAGAAATCCTGCTTGCTCAGCCCCTGGGGGAAGGAGCCGGAACGGACCATGGAGAGGGCTTCCTCTCGCACTTGGCCGACCGTCTGGCCGAGCGGGAGGCCAAGCACCAGGTGCAGGTTGGTGGCCGGATCAGCATCTACGGCAAGAATGGAGCCACAACGAAGGCTGGCAAGCGTATCGATGATGAGGGCGGCAATGGTTGTCTTTCCTGTGCCGCCCTTGCCACTAACAGCAACAGTATAAGCCAACTAGCTCTCTCCGCAATCGTTTAGCCAGCCGAAATTATCCCACACATCCTCGGATGTGCCAATGTGCTCCCTCGGAGCGCTTGCGTTGGCCGAGCGACGGCGGGAGTGGCACTATCGCCTGGCGTAACGGTGGCCTCGCAGGCTGGCAAGCATCCCGGCCAG
>JAPWUW010000192.1 GCA_028275325.1 Anaerolineae bacterium
ATCAAGACTGGCGCCCCCGCTCGGACCGACCGAGTGGCCAAGTACAACGAACTCCTGCGCATCGAAGAGGAGCTGGGAGAAACGGCGCAATATGCCGGCATGAGAGCCTTTTACAACCTGCGCCGGATCGGTGATTGATCAGCGAGATCCGCTTACCAAGCTGGTACTCGGTTCGGGTGGGCAGCTTCATGACTGCCCACCCGGCTTTCCCCATTGACCTGCTTGGGCTGCACCCGCACTAAGTGCCAGAACCGCGCTTGCAAGAAACAGCTGGAACAGGCACCTCTTCAGTGAGCCGGAAGGGCCGGCCAAGCGAAAGAGGTGTGAGCGACAGTGGCAGTCGCTACAGCCAAAGCCGGCCACCGCAAGTTCTGCGAGCTCAGCTATGGCAGCGGCGAGAGCGCACTCGTTGGCTTCTCCACAAAGGCACAGGTAGCCACACGGGCTAGCTCTCTTGAGCAGCGCGTCCAGGTGCCAGTGCGGCTTGCGCTGAGCACGGAAGTGTCTATCAAGGCGCGCCCGCAATCCACCTGGGCCCCTAGCGCTGCCAACATAGGCGAAAAACCCTGCCTCCAGGTGCCATTTCTTGCTGCCGCCGACAGACGAGATGCACGCTGCAGCTGGCAGGTATGCGAGGAGCACATAGCTACCAGGCACTCCCGGGGCAAGGCTCCCTGCCGCCGTTTTCATTACGATGGCGGACCCCCGCAACATGTCGTCAGACCAACCTATTCCTTTACGCAAAGTTTACGCTTTGGAGCGGCCAATGGCACGGGCAACGGGGTTGTTGGCGGCAGATGAGAAGCCCTATAATGGGTTCAAGTGGGGGTATGTGGTAGATGGTGGGGCCTAGCGAAGGCTGCGCGGAGGATGGTGCCCTTTTCTCTGGTGAACATTGGCACCGGCTGGACGAGAAGGGTCGGCTCACGCTGCCAGCAGCGTTTAGGCCACTTGTTGGCGAGGTGGCATATGTCGCGCGTGGCCTGGATGGATGCCTGTTTGTGTACCCAGAGAGGCAGTGGCTTGCAATGGTGCGCGCAGTGGGGGCCTTGTCCTTGGCCGATCCGCGAGGGCGGCTTCTGAAGCGAATGGTTCTGGCCAGCAACCGTTGCACCGTCGATGGGGCAGGCCGGATTCTCATCCCAGCGGCGCTGCGCGCATATGCATGTATTACTGAGGAAGCCGTAATCGCAGGCGTTGGGGACAGGATCGAGGTCTGGGCACCCGAAAGGTGGAATGCTGTCATGTCTCAGCTACAGGATGCATTCAGCGGGCCAGATGCTTTTCGGCCCGACTCTGTCTTGCCATGAAGGGCACGCCCCAAGATTGGCCCACAAATTGCACTCAGAACGGCACGGAGGGCTCTTGCTGTGAGCCGCATGTGCCGGTGCTCGCCGCAGAGGTCGTCCGCCATCTGGTTACGGGGCCGGGTGGGGCGTTTGTCGACGCGACGGTTGGGGCCGGCGGACATGCGGAAGCTATATTGAGGGCTGCTGGGCCCGAGGCCAGGCTTTTGGGCGTAGATGCCGATGCGGCGGCACTGGCCACAGCGTGCAAGCGCCTGAGTTACTTGCCCAACAAGATAGTGCTTGTTCACGGAAACTTCAGGCAGCTGGCTGGAATAGCTGCTGGAGCTGGGTTCACTAGGGTTCGAGGTGTTCTCTTTGATCTTGGGCTTTCCAGCATGCAGCTCGCATGTCCGGAGCGGGGCTTCTCCTACTGGAGAGAAGGGCCGCTGGACATGAGGTTCGATATTACCAGTGGGCCGAGTGCTGCAGAGCTACTGAGCATGTTGGAAGAGGACGAAGTTGCTCGCCTGTTGACAGAATACGGGGAGGAACCGCGTGCACGTGCCATCGCAAGGGCAATTGTCAGAAGCCGGCCAATCCGCTCCGTATCTGACCTGGTCCGTGCGGTGGATGTGGCTGTGCCCACTCGGCATCGCAGTAAGGCGCTAAGGCGCACGTTCCAGGCCCTGCGGATTGCCGTAAATGATGAGCTTGCCGCGCTGGAGGAAGGCTTGTGGGCGGCCTGGGAGCTGCTCGAGCCGGGGGGAAGGCTTGCCGTCATCTCGTTCCATTCCCTGGAGGATCGTCTGGTGAAGCGCTTCATGCGCCAGCTGGCGACAACTGCCAATCCCGTGCAGGCAGCTGGTGGGGAAACAGTAGGTGCAGCGGCCCAGATCATCACGCGGCGGCCGATCCGCCCTTCGCTGGCTGAAGTGCAGGCGAACCCCCGCTCGCGCAGTGCCCGGTTGCGCGTGCTGGCGAAACTGTGAGGAAAAGGGTGAGCGCTGACCTCGAGAGCAACTCATTGCCTGCCTTGGCGCGACTGAAGCGCAGGACGCCACCTGACCCCATGCGGTTTGCCGTCAGCGCGAGGCCCAGCACCTTGCACAAAGGCCTGGCGGCGGAAGACTTCGTTTTGCTATGCGGGTGCGCCGCTGCTTTGCTCCTCTTGCTTGTTGCCTACCTTGCCCAGTCAGCAAGCATTACCAGGCAGGCGTATACGGTGCAGGGCTTGCAGGCAACACTGGAACGCGTGGAACACGAGAACAGGTTGCTTCGCGTCGAGATCGCTCGGCTGGAGGACCTGCGGCGCATCGAGAGGCGTGCTGCGGAGCTGGGCTTCGGGACGCCTGAGCGGATCCACTATCTGCGCCTCCCAGAAGAGAGTAGCCACTCAGAGGTTGGTCTCTCGGCCACAGCCGCTACGGCTCCCTAGCTCAGTCGGCGGAGGCAGAGGTGATGGAGGAGTTTCGCCGAAGGGTATACCTGGTAGCCACAGGAGTTGCCCTGATGGCGGGGGCGGTTCTGCTGCAGCTGGTGCGCTGGCAACTTGTGGAAGGGGCGGAGCTCGCGGCACAGGCAGAACGTGCGCACTCTCGAATGCGCGTAGTCGAACCTGCAAGAGGCAGCATTTATTCCCTGGACGGGGCGCTCCTGGCATGCGACTCCCCAGCTTATGCAGTCGGTGCCGCCCCCAGGGAGATCAGCGGCGCGCAGGAGCTGGCGGATCGCCTCTTTCCTTTGCTTGGCGTGCGGCGTCAGGACCTGGTGAGCTGGCTGACCTCTGGCCGTGCTTGGCAACCACTTGCATATGATGTGCCACTGCCCATCGGGGACGAAATAGCGCGCTGGAATGTGCGGGGGATCTACCTTGAGCCAATGCTCACAAGAGCTTACCCGGCTGCCGAGGTCGTCGAGCCGCTGTTGGGATTCGTCAACCGGGCGAGAGAGGGTTACTATGGCGTAGAGGGTTACTACGATGGCGTTCTGCGCGGTGAGCCCGGTGCGACGCTTGGCGACGTGGACGCTGCAGGCAACACTGCACCCTTCGGGCAGATCATGGTTGAGCCACCTAAGCCGGGTGCAGACCTCTACCTTACAATCGACAGCCGGGTGCAACATGTCATTTGGGAAGAGCTGCGCCGGGGGCTGGAGAAGTTCAAGGCCGAAAGTGGGCTCATTCTGGTGGTGCAGCCCCGTACTGGGGCAATCCTCGGCGCGGTCGCGTGGCCCAGCTACGACCCGAACCGCTACGAAACCGCTACCCCTGACAGTTATGCAGATCCGATCATAAGCAAGGAATATGAACCGGGCTCCGTATTCAAAGTGATAACGATGGCCGCGGGTTTGGATTCTGGTGTGGTCACGCCGGATTCCACATACGAGGACACCGGTCGTTTCTCGATCCCTGGGGCAGAGATCTACAACTGGGATCGGAGGGCTCACGGCCTGGTGACGATGACCGATGTCCTGGCGCTTTCGCTCAACACCGGTGCAGCGCACGTGAGTACAACAGTGGGAGCGGAGCGCTTCTACAGCTATGCGCTCGCTTTCGGCTTTGGGCAGCCTACCGGGGTGGATCTGCAGTATGAAGTCGCTGGCAGCGTGAAGCGTCCGGGGGATGGGCGATGGTACCCGGGTGACCTGGCCACAAACGCATATGGCCAGGGGATAGCAGTCACGCCGCTGCAAATGGCAATGGCTGTCGCCGCTGTCGCCAACGATGGTTTGCTCATGCAGCCATACGTCGTTCGCGCCACGGTGCGCGATGGCCAAGTGCAGGTTGCCCACCCCAGGGCCGTTAGACAGGTGATCTCTCCAGAGACTGCGCGCACGCTGACAAGAATGCTCGTCACAGCTGTGGAACGCGAGACGACCGCAGCCAAAGTGCCTGGCTTCAGCGTTGCTGGCAAAACTGGTACCGCCCAAATCCCGATGCCTGAGGCAGGCACCTACCACCCCTCCGATACAATCGCATCTTTCGTCGGCTATCTGCCGGCAGAGGATCCACGCATCTTGATCTTGGTGCGCATCGACCGCCCACAGGCCGGAATGTGGGGCAGTCAGGTAGCAGCACCGATATTCCAGCGAGTGGCTTCGCGGTTGGCAGTCTTGCTTGGTTTGCAGCCCTCGCCAGCGAGCCTTGCCGAGGCCGTTCAGCCGTGAAGAAGCTCACGTTAGGGTTCGTGGCGCAAGCTACCTTGGGAGTTGAGTTAGGCATGGAGGCCGCAAGTCAGCCTGTTGCTCGCGCTGTGGTCGATTCGCGCGAAGTGGTGCCGGGCTCACTCTTTTTTGCCCTCCGCGGTGAGCGCACCGACGGCCACTATTACCTGCAAGATGCTGCGAGTCGGGGCGCCATTGCTGCCATCATCAGCAGCGATTGGGCAGAGCAGGCCGGGCTTGGCTCCTGCATAAGCAGGATGGGCAACATGTTCCTCCTTGCGGTGCCGGATCCGCTTTCGGCTTTGCAGCAGCTGGCTGCACTTTGGAGGAGAGAAATGCCGGCGCAAGTCGTCGGCGTAACTGGCAGCGTTGGCAAGACGCTCACACGCGATGTTATCGCTGCAACACTCGGGCAAGATTTCACTGTACTCCGAAGTGAACGCAACTACAACAATGAGATTGGCCTGCCACTCTCATTGCTTGGTCTACACAGTGGTCACGCGTACGCGGTGCTCGAGATGGGCATGTACGCGCTTGGAGAGATCGCCCAGCTGGCCGAAATCAGCCAGCCCAATATGGGCGTGGTGACCAATGTCGGGCCGACGCACCTTGAGCGCCTCGGGAGCATCGAGCGCATTGCCGAGGCCAAAGCCGAGCTGATCCGCGCACTGCCGGCAGATGGTGCCGCAATCCTCAATGGTGACGACCCGCGAGTGCGGGCAATGGCCTCACTTACCAGGGCGGAGGCCATTACATTTGGCTTCGAGCCTGGCAGCTCGGTGCAGGCAGTGGCCGTTCAGCCGCAGGGCCTGCGCGGGCTTCTGATGAGAGTGAGAGCCGAAGGGCAAGAGCGCGAGCTCTGGGCACCACTCCTTGGCCGTCATAGCGCGTATGCCTGCCTGGCAGCTATAGCCGTAGCCCGCCGGGCAGGGATGAGGTGGGACAGCATTGCCGCAGGTCTCCGGCGCACTGGCCCCTGCAATCGCATGCGAGTCGTCAATTGCGCCGGTGTGACCATCTTGGACGATTCCTACAATGCCGCGCCAGCTTCCGTTTTGGCCGCCCTCGAGGT
>JAPWUW010000193.1 GCA_028275325.1 Anaerolineae bacterium
CGCCTCTTCACGACCGGGCAGAACCGGCGCCCCTTACGGTCACGTGCTGGCCTTGCCAGGGCCAAACGTTTGTAGTATGCGGTAACTGGCAGCAAAAGCAGGAGAGCGTAGTGGTTCGCTCCGCACATGAACGTCGGCGCCAGTCCCACCTGGATGTGCCTACTATCTTCCCCATTCCTGTTCTCAGGACATTCCACAAATGGCTCCAGTGGCTGCCACTCACAGGCATGGCTCTTCTGTGGCCGGCCGTTGCGCTATGGCTTGGGCTCAGCGCCACGCGCACCGGGATTGACGATGCCTACATCACGTTCCGTTACTCCTCCAACATAGCCGCGGGGTTGGGATTCGTCTACAACCCCGGAGAGAGGGTTCTGGGCACGAGCACCCCTCTTTTCACACTGCTGCTTGCGGCCGCTTGCCGGCTTGGCGCCAATCCGGTCGTGGTCTCAGGTATCGCGGGTGCCCTCGCATGGAGTGCCATTGCCGCGCTGGGCATTCTTCACGTGCGTAGCCTCGGTCTCTTGCCCCTGCTAGCCCTTGGGCTTATCGCCTCAAGCCCAACAATCGCCGCAAACCTTGCCATGGAATCCGCACTCTACTGCGCCTTAGTTCTGAGCGCCTTCTACTGTTTCGAAATCGGGCGGAAGATCATTTGGGCTGTGCTGGCTGGGCTGGCAGCTGTCACCCGGCCGGATGGCCTGATCGCCGCAGCTACGCTCGGCGTGGCAGCCCTTCTTCGCGACCGCAAGCTGCCTTGGCGCCAGGCTCTCACTACGGCCCTCGTGATTGTGCCATGGTATGCCTACGCCTGGTTCAACTTCGCCTCTCCGCTACCCCAATCGTTCCGCGCCAAAGCAGGCCTTGCGCATAGCGCTGGCTTTGGCGGCGGAGACTTTCTCGTTGGGCTTGTGCGCTTGGCCGCGCAGGGCCTCTCCGTTTCCCGCACCTCCCTGCTGTGGGGCGTTCTCTGGGCTGCCGGCTTGCTCTCATGGGCCAAGAAGCGCCACAAGTGGCTGCTCCTGACATGGGCAGCGCTCTACAGCGCCGCATACTGGGCCACGGGCATGCCACATTTTGGCTGGTACTACCTTCCCCTGGTGCCCCTGGGAGCCATCCTGTGCGCAGAAGGGGCTGGGGTTGTTAGCCGGCTACCTCGAAACCGATGGATAAGGAGGGTTTTGGTTGTCGGGCTTGCTCTCGCGCTGAGCCTGGACCTGGGCGCCAGGTTTGAGGTGTGCCTTCGGATTGGCAAGAACGAGCCTCCTCGTGCTAAAGCCTACCGGGAGGTTGGGCTCTGGCTTGCACAGCATGCGGAACGTTCTGACAGCATTGCTCTCCTAGAAATCGGGATAGTCGGTTACTACAGCGGCCTTCACGTCATCGATACCATGGGCTTGGTGACGCCCTATATGGGCGCTCGCTTGCTGGATTGGGGACAGTCCCTCGCCTTGGCCCTAAACCGCTTCTGGCCTGACTACGCCCTTGCCGTCAGCAACACGGCGTGGGAAGCCATCGAGCGCCAGGATTGGTTTCGCAGCACTTACCGCCCTGTTCTGAAGGTTGACCACAGAGACGAGGGAGATGCAGCAGCGGCGCTCACCCTCTATGAACGCCTGCCCGGCCACCCCGCCCGCGTGCACACACAGTGGCCCGTGGGCCAAGAATTGCTGCCCGGCGTTCAGCTCGCGCAAGCGGGTGTCCGCGGCCTCCCAGTCGTAACCAGAGGCGCCCCAATGCACGTTCTGTTGCATTGGCTAGCCCATGAGCCCCAAAGGGCCGACGCGCGTGTGGCCATATCCCTGCAGGACCAAAGCGCTGGACAGGTTTGGCCGCTTATCGCGGATCGCAGGCCTCTCAACGCAGGCCTGCCAACCTTCCTCTGGCTGCCCGGTGAGAAGTTGCAGGATTATTGTCTGCTGCTTGCGCCCCAACAGCTTCCACAAGGCCGCTATCGCCTAATGATTTCGCTCGGCAATGGCGCCGTGGGCGCAGGCACTCTTTGGGTGGACCCTCAGCCCGCTGAGGTTCTTGGAAGTGCGGCCTCGAGCGTACTTCTGAGCAATGGCGCACTTGTTTTGGGTTGGGTCATGCATCAAGAGATCGCTCGGCGGGGCCAAGAAATTGACCTGAGCGTCCTGTGGTCAGCGGCAGAGCCCATAGCCGAAGACTGGCACGTGTTCGTGCACCTAGTCGCCGAGCAAGAGCAATTGCTTTCCCAGTGGGATGGCCCACCGGCGCGCGGCTTTCGGCCAACAAGCACTTGGCAGCCCAGTGAGGTTATAGCGGACACCTACACACTGGCCGTCCCACAGGATCTTCTGCCGGGCGAGTACCGCGTTCTCTTTGGCCTGTATGACTGGCGCACGCATGCAAGAGCAACCCCGCTCCAGCCGCCGGGCACCGGCTCAGGAGCAATCGTTGCCGGCCACATCCGCATCAACTAACCCTCCAGCGGTGGCATGCCTCGCGCTTCTCGTGCCGTAGCCGTGAGCAGGAGCACGCTCCCCAGCGCCAGTGGCCGCCAGTGCGTTTCGGCAAATCCGGCCTCAGCGACAGCCTGCGCCAGCTCACCTGCCCGCATGAACGCGCGCACCGACGCCGGCAGGTACCGGTAAGCGACCGGGTCTCCAGTGAGAGCAGCTCCCAGCAAAGGCACCACCCGCCCGAAATAGAAAGCAAAGAGCGGACGCATCAAGCGCCCGTCCGGCCAGATGATCTCAAGAATGGCCAGACGCCCGCCGCGCTTCAGCACGCGACGCATCTCGGTCAGCGCCAGCCCGACATCCTCCAGGTTGCGCAGGACGAAGGCGCTTACAAGGCCGTCGAAGGAACCTGCCGCAAAGGGCAGCTGCAGCGCATCCCCACAGACAAACGTGCCGGCTGACCCAGCCTTGGCTTTGCCGCGCTCCAGCATCCGAAGCGAGAGGTCAAGCCCGATAGCGCGGCAACGCGAACGCCTAAGCTCGAGAATCATCTCCCCTGTTCCGGTCCCCAGGTCCAGCACCAGAGAACCAGGGTCGCAGCCGAGGCTGGCCACTGCCAGCCGCCGCCAAGCCCGATCCTGGCCAAAGCTCATCAGCCGGTTCACAAGGTCATAGCGCGGCGCGATGCTCGCGAAAATTCGCCGCACCTGCGTTCTCTTGGCTTGCCCGCTCAGTGCAGGTATAGGTACGGGCACAGACGCCGCTCCAACCACTCGAAGAGAGAATACAGGAGCAGGCCAAGCAAGCTCATGGCCAGGACACCGGCGTACATCTCAGTGTAGGCAAGCCGGCCCCAACTGTCGACGAAGATGTAATAGCCGAGTCCGGCCCTGGTTGCGAACGACTCCGCAAAAAACAAAACAGCTACGGCGGTGCTGGCCCCAAGCTTAAGCCCTGTGAGCACAGAGGGCAGGCACGCAGGCAGATACACGAAGCGCAGCAGCGCCACGTGGCTAGCCCCAAGCGACCGAACCGAGTCGACCAGAGCTTTGGGCAGGTTGGCGGCCGCATCGCGCACCACCACCAGAATCTGGAAAACGAGCACAAGTGCAATGAGCACGATCTTTGCCAAATCGCCGACCCCAAGAAGCACAAGCACTATCGGCAGAAAAACCACTTTCGGGATCGGGTGGAGCAAGTAGATAAGGGGTGAAAACAATCGATCCGCAAAACGGCTCTGCCCCAGCAAAAGACCGGCCGGAATGGCTACAAGGCCCGCAAGGACGATGCTAGCGAAAACTCTCGCCGCACTTGCCAGGAGGTGCCGTCCAAGTGGACCCAAAAGGCCGCGCAAGAACTCGTACGTCACTGGCAATGGGCCAGGTAAGGCAGGCATCCGGAGCGCGGCCGCAGCAAGCGCCCAGAGCGCAAGCAGAATCGCCACCCCTAGGACCGTGCGCCTGCCCTTCAAAGACCCCGCCCCTCCGCAAGGAATGACCGGAGTTCTTGCATCAGCCCTGGCTCGCGCATGCCCCACTGCTGCGAAGACGCACCGGCTAGAGGGTTCTCAATCACATGGGCCGACCGGTTCGGCGGCCGGCGCAGCAGCAGGACCTTCTGCCCTATGAACAGCGCCTCCTCAATGTTGTGCGTGACGAAAACCAGCGTGTTCCCCATCTCCTGCCACAAACCTCTCACCAGCCGCTGCAACTCCTCGCGCATCGGCACATCCAGGGCCGAAAACGGTTCGTCAAGAAGCAACACCTGTGGTTCCAGCACAAGCGCCCTCGCCAGGGCCACACGCTGCTTCTCCCCGCCGGAAAGCTGAGCTGGATACTTGCCCTGCAGGCCCTCAAGCCCTAACCTCCTGAGCCACGCGTCCAGCCGGGCGTAGCCTGCTTCTCTCTGCACACTCGGCAAGCGGCGCAGCCGCAGCCCGAGTCGAGCATTGTCGCGGACCGTCGCCCAGGGCAACAAGCCACAATCCTGCAGCACCAAGCCCACCTTGCCCCTCAGGGCGCTAGAGCCTGCCTCCTCGCCACATACGAGGACCTTGCCCGAAGAAGGGCGGCGCAAGCCCGCAACCAGGTACAACAACGTCGTTTTGCCGCTCCCGGACGGCCCGAGCACAGCCCAGCACTCCCCAGGCTCTACCACCCACGAGAACCCCTCGAAAACAGGCACGCTTTGCCCGGGGTAGCCAAAGGACAGTGAGCGCAGCTCTATCAACAGCACCTCACGGCACAAACGATCTGTCTACCACAGCCTCGTAGGGAGGAGCCTCGCGCAAGAGCCCTTTCTCGATCATCCAGGCCGTCACGTCGTCCCATTGGGCGCGGCTCGGCACCTCGAGCGGTGGCAGAGGCGGGAACTTGTATGCACCCTGCAATTCCGCCGGCACGCGCCCGAGCTCAACGAGCAGGTCAGCATACTTCTCGGGATCCTGCCGGATGAGCTCAAGAGCGCGGCCATAGGCCCTGACGAAACGGCCAACTGCCGCTCGCCTCTTGTCCATCACCGCCTTGCGAAAGGCGACTACGCTCACGCTGATCTCCGGGAGGGTGCTATCATCCAGCACCAACCGAGCCCCCTTGAGCAGCGCAAGAGTGTAGAAAGGATCTGGCAGCGAGGCCGCCTGCAACTGCCCCTGCAGGAGCAGCTGCAACCGCACCGGAATCTGCGGCACATGCACGATCCTGATCTGGTCCGCCTGCAAGCCAGAGTGCTCAAGCAGCCGCTCCGTCACGTAATGCGGCAGCGTGTTCTGGGACACGCCGATCTCCACCCCTGCCAGATCAGCCGGCGCCTCGATGCCGGCGCCTTTGGCCGCCACGATGGCAAACTGCGCCGCACCGGGGAAGGCCTGACGTGCCTTGCAGACCACTTGCAGATCTTCACCGCCTGCTGCAAACAGGGCCACAGCCACCAGATCCGTCACGGCTCCGTCTGCTCTGCCCACGCTGAGCAGCTGATCCCTCTCCGCCGCGCTGGCAGCAGGGACGAGCTCCACCTGTACGCCTTCCTCGGCAAAGAGTCCCTCCCTCTCCGCCACGTGCAGCGCCACAGTATCAA
>JAPWUW010000017.1 GCA_028275325.1 Anaerolineae bacterium
CTCCTGCACTCGCGCGCCGTCAATGTGGGCACCTTCCATGCCTACAAGGAATCCACCTTTCTCTCTTTCTATCAGGCCGCTGTGGCCCTGCGCCCACTTATGGAGAGGCTGGACGGCCGCATAGCCGTCAGCCCAGCTGCGCGCGATTATGTTGCCCGCTTCTTCCCCGGCGAGTACGTCATCATCCCCAACGGGATCGACTACGACTTCTATGCCACTCCAGCTCCGCCCATCGCGCGTTTTGCCGACGGCAGCAAAGCGAACCTTCTCTTCGTCGGGCGGCTTGACAAGCGCAAGGGGTTCAGGTACCTTTTGGAGGCCTATGAGCTCACCAAGCGCGCCTGCCCGGAGGTGCGCCTCATCGCGGTTGGAGCCTTCAAACATGACGAAGCCCAGCCCTACCTGGAGTTCGTTGAAAAGCACCGCCTGCCCGATGTGCACCTCATCGGCTATGTGAGTGACGAGGAACTGCGCCGCTATTACCACACAGCGGATATCGTCTGCGCCCCTTCTACCGGTGATGAGTCCTTTGGCTATGTGCTCATTGAGGCCATGGCCGCTGGCAAGCCGGTCGTTGCCAGCGATATCCCCGGCTATCGCTACGTGCTTGAAGATGGGCTCTGGGGCGTGCTCGTCCCCCCCGGGGATCCAGAGGCGTTGGCCGCTGCGATCTGCAGGCTCGTGCGCGAGCCCTCGTATCGGCTGGCACTGGGAGAAGCGGGTCGCGCCCGTGCCGCCCAGTTCGCCTGGAAAAGGGTTGCTCTGGCGATCCTGGATTATTACAACGAGCTGCTGCAAAGGAAGCAGGCTCAGGAGGCAAGCGGAACCCGGATATGCTGACCGATAGACTTCGTAAGTTGTTTCAGCCCCTTCTAGACTGGCTGGCGCCGCTCCTTGCGCGCTCCGGCATCAGCCCAAACCAGCTTACGCTCGTCGGCCTGGGCCTGAACCTTGTTGTGGCGGCGGTGCTTGCAACCGGGCACCTGCGGTGGGGCGGCGCGCTCATACTCCTTGTGAACCTGCTAGATGCGCTGGATGGGGCTCTCGCACGCCACAATGGTGTTGCCGGCGGATTTGGCGCTTTTCTCGATTCCACGGTGGATCGCTACAGCGAAGCCGCGCTCTTCACAGCCCTCCTGTGGCATTTCCTCACGACCGGCGCCAGGCAAGAGGCGATCCTCGCCAGCGTGGCGCTCTTCGGTGGCCTGGCCGTGTCGTACACCAGGGCGCGCGCGGAAGGTCTCGGCCTCAAGTGCACCGAAGGCGTCTTCACCCGGGTGGAGAGAGTGGTTGTGCTTGCCATCGGGCTCCTCGCGGGCCTGCCGCTTGCCACACTGTGGATACTGGCCATCTTCAGCCATCTCACAGCCTTGCAGCGGATTCTCTACGTGCGTCGTCAGTTCGCTGCCCAAGGCCAGGCCAAAACGTAGCAAAGCCCTCCTCGGAGGATCCATGAACGATCGAGAGCGCTTTCGCCGTGCCCTGCTCTTTCAGGAAGTGGACCGCATCCCGCTTGAGCCAGGTGGCCCCAGGGAATCGACCCTCGCAGCCTGGCACCAACAAGGCCTGCCTGAAGGGGTTGACTGGTTCGACTACCTGATGGAAACCCTCGGGATCGATTACAGGCGCCGCAAGGATCAAGTCGATCTTGGCGTGTCGTTCAAGATGATCCCCACGTTCGAGGAGAAAATCCTCGAACACCGCGATGGACACTATATCGTCCAGGACTGGATGGGCGCAATCACTGAGATCTCCGACAAGTACGACTACACGTATATTCGGGCGGCCAAGGATTTCGTCACGCGCAAGTGGCATCGCTTCCCCATTCAAAGCCGCGAGGATTTCGCGCAGAAGATGCGCTGGCGCTACGACCCTCACCATCCAGAGCGGTTCCCGGCCGATTTCGAGGCACGCTGCGAGGCCTTGCGCGACCGGGACTATCCCCTCACAGTGAGCGTCAACGGGCCTTTCTGGCAGTTGCGGGAGTGGTGTGGCTTCGAGGGGCTCTGTTACCTCATGGCCGATGACCCGGAGTTCGTGGAAGAGATGGCCCACTTCTGGGCCGACTTCATCCTGCAAACTATGGAGCCCATCCTGCAGCGTGTGGAAGTGGACCGTGTCCTCATATCTGAGGACATGGCCTACAAGGGCCACAGCATGATTTCTCCCGCCATGGTGCGTCGCTTTCTCGTGCCGGTTTACGAAAGCTGGATCCCGCGCATCAAGGCGGCCGGTTGCCCCATTGTGGAAGTGGATTCAGATGGCTACATCGGTGAGCTCATCCCCATTTGGATCGAGGTCGGCATCAATTGCTGCTCGCCCATAGAAGTTGCAGCCGGAAACGACATCGTCGCCTTCCGGCGCCAGTTCGGCCGCAAGATGGCCTACCGCGGCGGGATAGACAAGCGCGCGCTCGCCGCTGGTGGCCAGGAGATGCGCCAAGAGGTCCTGCGCGTCGTGCCGCCGCTCCTGGAGGAAGGCGGCTTCATCCCTGGGTGCGACCACGGGGTGCCACCCGATATCTCCTGGCCAAACTTCGTTGCGTATACCCGATTGCTTGCAGAACTCACAGGTTGGCTTTGATCCTGTGTCGGCGACCGCAGCCCGCAGCACGGCCAAGCGCTTCGACGGACAAGCGGAGGAGTGAGGCACATGCGCACGGGAACCAAAGTGCTGCTCTTCGCAGGGGCAGCTTTTGCTGGCATGGCTATCGTCAACAGGCGCGTAGCGGCAGCTTACAGGCCGCTCTACAGCGAGCTGGAGGCAGAAGCAAGGGCGTATACATGGAGAGATGGCATCGTTTACTACTACGTCAAGGGCGAAGGCCAGCCCATCGTCATGGCCCACGATTTTGGCATTGCCGCCGGCGCCTACCAGATGAGGCCCATGTTCGAGCGACTCGCCGCCCACTACCAGGTCTACGCGCTTGACTGGCTCGGCTACGGGCTGAGCAATCGGCCGGCAATCGATTACACTGCCGCGCTGTACGAGCAACTCCTTGCCGATTTCGTTGCCGACGTGGTCGGCAAGCCAACAGTAATCATTGCTGCAGGGCCCGCCGCTGCATTTGCTGTCATCCTTGCCGCAAGAGAGCCGGAGAAGGTCTCGCACCTTGTGCTCATCGAGCCAACAGGGGTACGCCGGCTCGCTGGCCCACCGACGCCAGTGCAAAGAGCCCTTCGGCTGGTCCTGAAAGCACCTGTGGTCGGCCCCTTCGCCTTCAACGTGCTTTCCTCCAAGCCAGCGCTGCGCTGGGAACTGCGCAACCGCATCTTCTTCGACCCGTCACTGGCCACTGATGAGCTCGTCGACTACCAGTGGATCACAGCGCACCAGCCAGGTGCCCGTTTTGCCCCGATCTCTTTCTGGACCGGCCTGCTGAACCTCCGTATTGCCGAGGACCTCAGCACACTGCAGCAGCCGGTGATGATCGTCTGGGGGCAGCAGGCGCGCAAGACACCCGTGGAGGACATCCAGGCCTTCAAGCGGATCCTGCCGAGCGCTCGCTACCGGGCCTTTGACCGTTGCGGCCAGTGGCCCCAGTATGAGGCGGCTCACGCCTTCAGCGCGCTCGTGCATAACTGGCTGCGCGGCAAGGATAAGGGCGCTGCAGCCATTTTTCCGGGCGAGGTCGAGCCGGAAGATTGAGCACCGTCCCCAGGCAACGAGTGCACCCGCTTCTCTCATTGCCGGCCCTAGCCCTTCTTTTGGCATGGTTCCTGCTGGCTGGCTGTGCCGGCCAGTGTGGCCCGCCAACGCCAACGCCCAGCGCCACACCCACGGCAACACCCACGCGCACGCCCACCGCCACCCCACGGCCGACCGCCACACCGACGGCAACGCGCACCCCCACGAGCCCGCCTGCTCCCACGGCCACGATCACCCCTTGGCCGGCCGAAGCAGTGCCCATCGTGCACGCAGCTCGTGCCACGCTGCAGGCGCAAGCTGGGCCCAGCTCGGCCATCGTCATCCTGGCGGTTGAGCCCACCACCTGGCCGGATGCAAGCCTTGGCTGCCCGGTGCCTGGCGAGCCCTATGCCCAGCTGCCGGTATCTGGCTTCCGCTTGCTGGCCGCAATGGATGGGCAGCTTGTTGAACTACATGCCGACACACAGGGCAAACTTGTGCGCTGCGCGGCTCCTTCCGGCACTCCCGGCCCTTGATGCACCCAGTGGCAGCTAGCCCAGGAGTTCCCCTCGCAGCCGTTCCATCGCCAGGCGCGGGCTCGTGAGAAGCGGCACGCCGAGTGCGGTTAGGTCCTCCTCGCGAAGCGCCTGGGCAGCCGAGGCTTGCGCCATCACCACCACATCGGATTTTGGCGCCAGCTCCTGCACCGCCGCGCGCACCAGCGCATCGTGCTCCTCGCGATGGCCGGCACGGGCCGCCGCCATTGCCTCTGCTCGCAGGCAGGTCACCACCTCGACAGCCCTACCCTTGCGCGCCGCCACTTGCCGCACCAAACCGGAAACCGATTCAAGCGTCGCAGGCACAGTGGCGAACACTCCTATGCGCTGGCCAAGCTCCAGCGCCTTCTCCACCATCGGCTCATCCACCTTGTAAATGGGGATCGACAGAAGCGGTCGGGCGAGGTCCACAGCTGGGCTCATGGCGGAACAGGTGAGCAATATGGCCGTCGCACCATCGGCCTCCGCGTTTGCCGCCAGTGAAAGCACGCGCCTGCACATCGCCGGCTCAACTCGTCCCTCCGCGATGATGCGCGCGAGCAGCCCCTCGTCCACAATGTGCCAGGTGGAAACGCCTGGCAGGTATTCCTGCGCCAGAGCGGCAAAAGTGGGCACAATCCCCGCCACTGTGTGGATCATCGCCAGTATGGTCACTCCCCCTCCCGCATTTCAATCTCCACTGGCCACCTCTCGTGGCCACTGCGCAAGCGCCTCTGCTAGGAGTGCGCGCACCTTGGGCGCTGCCTGCTCCACAAAGAGCCGCGCGAGCATCGCGCCTCTCTCCGCTGTAGCTTCCTTGGCGTTCACGGTGCAGCCATCCCGCGCAAAGTCCAGCTCTCGTGCCGGCAGGCGGGAGAGATCCACAAGGTCGGGCCGAAAGTGCAGCATGAGCGAAGTCTCGTTCTTGCCGGCGTGATCCCCTCCCTCAACACCCACCCAGGAGGCGGGTTCGTAATCGGTAATGGCAAGCACCTTTGGGTAGCGGTGCTTCTCCGTAAAGCGTTCCACTGCCTCCTTGAGCGCCTCGACGTGCTTGTTGCCGTAGTGCCCCATGATAAGGACAATTACCTTGAACCCCTCGTCATACAGGTTTTCCAGGTATTCGTAGAGCAACTGCCGCACAAGCTCGCGTGAGAACTCCAGCGTGTGACGAAAGCCAGCCCACGGTTTCATCGTCTGGTAGCCACAGTACACCGGTGGCAGCACCACCCCGCCCGTCTCCCTGCACAGCTCAAGAGCCATGTAGTGGGCCTTCAGGGCATCAAGCCCTATGGGGTTGTGCACCCCGTGCCACTCATGCGCCCCCCACGGCAAGTAGGCGATGGGGCACTCTCGCAAGACCGCGTTGATCTGCCCAGGCTTCATCTCCTCGTACTTCATCGAGCCCCTCCAGGTCTCACGAATTCCGGCTAGGCTCCAGGCCACCTGCACCTTGGGTGCCGTGGCTCAAGCCAGCGGCTACAGCCTGCCCTCCAAAAGCTTGGCCTTGCTCTCCATGTAGTGCTGGAAATACGGCCAACTCACATCCGGCGGGACGGTGTGGTCCACCGTCGGTATGAAGCCACCTTCCTCCACAAGCGGCAGGAGCTCCCGTAGGTGCTCATCAATCGCTTCCGGCCCCTGGGCGAGCACTCGCTTGTCTACCCCACCCCATAGCCGCAATGAATGCCCGAAGCGCCGGCGCAGCCGCATAGGGTCCTGGTCGGCTGCCCGCTCCAGCGGCCACAGGATGTCGACGCCGGCGTCCAGGAACAGCGGAATCAGCGGCTCGGGGTTGCCATCGGTATCGATCGCCACGTAACGCACACCATGGGATTTGAGGAAGTCAACCACCCGCTTCAGCCGCGGGAAAATGAAGCGTCGATAGCACTCCGGCCCAAGCAGGGGGCCACTTTTCATGGCCAGGTCCTCATTCAGGTTCACGTACTCCACCGTTGTCTGGGCAAGGACGGGCTTTGCCGCCTCGATGAGGAAATCGGCATGGAACTCCATGATATCGTGCACGAGCTGCGGCTGGTCGTAGAAGGCGTAGGAAAGCCCCTCCGTTCCCATGAGGTCGCGCGCAAACCAGTAGAAGCCGAGCGTCGTGCAGTTTGGGCCGAAGATAAGCGGGTGCTGCCGCCGTCGCCAACCCTCCACCCGCAGCTCCCGCCAGCCCGGCTCGTAGCGCTCCGCCGTGAGCTGCAATCGCCGCTTCAGCGCTTCCCAGCTGCGCCCATCCGTGACGGGGAAGCTGATGTACGTGTCCATGGACATGCGCACCCCGCGCGATTCCCCTTCCTTCAGGGCCCGGCGCACGCGCCCCACCTCATCCCGGTAGACGACTGTGCGGCCATCGTCAGCCAGTGTCTCTCTTTCAAAGGGCGGCAACAAACCTCCGTGGAAGCGGATGAACTCCCGGCGGTCCATCCCCAGCGCCTCTTCCCCCGTGAACCAATCCCAGTGGAAGGAGCCGGTATTAAGGCCCTCCCTCTCCCACCGCTCGCGCGTCTGCGGCCAGACTCCAAGCTCCCAGTTGGGAACTCTATCCACAGCGCGGTATTCCATCACCGCCAGGAACCGCTCCAGGTAGGTCATCGCCACACCTCCCCCGCCCACATAGGCGGGGCTGGTAGAGCGTACCAGCCCCGCGCTGACCCGCATTTTGCCGCAAGCTCCAAAGGGATGCTAGCCCTCGTACACCGCCACAACGCGCAGTTGCTCCCTGCCCAAGGGCAAGCCGATGGCATACGCCTGCGGATCCCACTCTTCCCAAGGCTCCCCGTCGATGCGCACCTCCCGCATGCGCTTGCCTGCCGGGTGCCGCAGGTAGAGGATGGCGCGGGCCGGCTGCCGGCGCAGTTGCAGGCTCAAATCCGCCTCGAGCCGATCCCCCTCCGGTGAGGGCCTGATCGCGAGAGAAACGGTCCCAAAGTGCGTGGCTGCCCGTTTCAGCTGTACTCCCGGTGCATTCTGGAGCCAACAGGCGGGCAAGCCCTTGGCCAGGTGCAGGCTCTCTCCCTCCTCGAGAACGAGGTAACGGCGCAGCGAGACGAGGAACCCGCACTCATCTGGCGTCTTGTAAAACGGCCCAACGCCGTGCCCAGGCTCCACCACAGGATGCTCCGTGAAGGCGCGCACATCCCGATAAAGGTTGAGCCCCAAGTTGTTGAGCAGAGCGCGCACAGCGTGCTTTATCTGCCCCCGCCGCAGGTAGACAAGCCCATTGTTGAGCAGGTTCGCCTGCACGGCCACCCCACCGCAGCTGAACCAGCCCCGCTCAAGATCCGTCGCCCAGCCATACGCCCAGGTGACGAAGATATTGTCCTCCAGATCCTTGAGGATCCACGTCACCTCCGGCTCGTCGGGCTCGAGCACACCCCCATCAACCAGGTGCAGCGGCCCGTAGGCTCCCTCCCGAAACCAGCCGTAGTCTCGCCCCTGCAGGCCAGTGCGAGTCGGGATGTGCGGGATATAGGTGCCATCGCGCAGGCGCACCACAGGCGAGTGTACGCGCGCTCGCCACACTGCGCGCCGTATGTCCTGCCGGTAGGCCTCCGCCTCCTGTCGGAGCCGCTGTGCCTCCGGGTGCCCGATATCGGCCAGTGCCTCGGCAATGGCCTTCATCCCGCCATGTGCGTGGGCATTCACGGCAAACCAGTACTGCCACTCCGGGTTATCCTCAAGGTGGCCAGCCGGCAGCAGGCCGTAGTGCGCCACTGGTTCACCTGCCCCGTCAAGCTCTTTCGTGGCCTGTCGCTCGCGAATGACGAAATCGCAGGCAGCGATGAGCTTTGGCGCCACCCTTTCCAGCCAGGCCCTATCGCCGCTCAGCCAGTAGTGCTCGGCCAGGCACTCCATGATGAAGCCGTGATCCAAGTTGTAAGAGAAGTGCCGGCCTATCGCCTCCCCATCGTAGATATCTAGCGCCTGCAAAGTGCCCTCTGCGGAGCGGAAGTTCCCATCCAGCTCGCGCCAGCCCTGCGTGGCCAGGAAAGTCTCCAGGTACATCTGCGCACGGTCATGGTAGCCACACTGATCCAGGTGGCGGATCTGCAGGCAGGCCTCATTGCCGCAGGCACCGTACGTGTAGGTGGCGGCGGGCACAATGTAGAGCCCCGACCGCGGATCCCGGTCCACCGAAATGGCCACGTGCGTGCGCACGGCGCGGAAGAAGTCGTCCACCACTTCATCTGGAGTGGCGAGCTCGCAGCCACTGCCGACATAGCCACGCCAGTAGGCACACACCGCGGCAAGAGAGCTTTCCCAGCTGAGTTCTGCCAGCCTCTGCCATTCCTGCGGCCCAGTAAAAGTGCTGAACGGGATCTTGAAGAGGACAAAGTGGCTCTCACCCTCTGCAAGCGGCAGCTCGTAGAGCAAGGCGTTATGTGTCGCCGCGCTTGCTCTCTCCGGCTCCCCGAGGCCCGTCAAGCCCCCAAAGCTCTCACTTGCCGGCGGCAGGAATGACGGCTCCGGGCAAGGAGAGACGCAGGCAGTGCCTTTTGGCCCGGGCTCAAACCAGGCGCGCAGGCGCGGCACCGCGTAACGCTCCTTGCGCCAACCGCGCTTCACCGGCCTGTCGGGCACAGGCCGGCCAACGGCAAGGACCTTCTCGCCCTCAAGCACAAGCTCCTCGGCCGGCCACACGTTGAACCAGAGACGCGCAAGCTTTGGCCCATCGGTGGCGTTGCGCATGGTCAGCCGCACCAAGAGCACCAGCTCCTCGTCACCGCGCACAGCAGAAGGGCCATCCGGCACGGGGCCAAGCGGGCAGGCAAAGGCCTCCTGCACGTACTCGATCTCTCGATCCACCCAGCGCGTGCGCACGACCGGCAGGTAACCCTCCAGGAGCGATTGCTCGGCAGCCCCAGGGCGCTCCCGGAAGTCTGGCGGATCTCCCGTTCCGAAGTTGTAGCGGATCTGCAGGTGCGGCCAGAGCAAGCGTGCAGTATCGTGCCCAGCGCACTTCAGGTGCCGCTTGTCGAGCACGATGTTGCCATTGTAGCGCAGGGCGAACTCCTGCCGATTGCCCTCGAAGCCCAAGGGGAGATACCGCCCGTACGGAGATTGCTTGGTGACATCCAGCACCGGGATTTCCGCAAAGGCGCGGGCTACCGTCTGCTCCGGCTCCTCAGCCACCCGCTCGTAAAAGCAAGGGCGAGAGTTGGCGGCACGGCGCAAGGACTGCCAATCCGGCTCCTCCCCCGCTGCCACCACCATCACGCCCAGATCCGGCACGAAAACTGGCTGTGCAGGCTTCACATCGGCGACGAGGAAGGAGAAGCTCGCCTCCCCATTGTAGATGGTGACGATGGTGCGCTGGCAGCTCTCGCGCCCCAGGGGCTCGCCACCGGGCCCGGCCGCGTACCGCACAGCCAGCCGAATGCCGGCCCCAGCCCCACATCGGGGCGGCAGCGCCCCCAATAGCCGCACTTCCCCGTTGGTGGCGGCCACCGACCCAGAGAACTCTCCGGGACCCACACCACCACAGCCAAAATAGACATCCAGCTCTCGCTCTGCCAGAGCAGCATCGCTGTAGACGCGCAGGCAAATGCTCTGCGGTGCCTGCCCTTGGCCGACAAGCCGCACCTTGAGCGTCCTGCGGAAGACAGCACCGTACCAATGGGACTGGACCAGAGCCGGCCAGCTCGCCTGCTCTCTCAATTCGGTGATATCGAGTGGGTCGAAGGTGCATATTGCCCGCTCGCCCTCTCTCCACCAGGAGACATTCGCCGGCAGCCAGCGCCCGTTGAAGTGGTCGTCCACGGGCAGCCAGGAATGCCTGGCACCGGGCAACCTTTCGGGTGCTGTGGCCGGCCATGCTCGCTGCCAGTACTCGACGCGCGGCGGTGCCACCTCTTCCGGCAGGGAGCACTCCAGCGACCAGATATCCCTCGGCTCGTCCCACTCCACGCCCAGCTGCCAGCCATCCGCTTGCGCATGCGGCTGCCACGCTATGCGCTCGCCCGGCAGCCGCACGCTGGAAACGGGGTGAAACCGCACTTCTTTGGGGGATCCTCCCTCCCACCAGCCCACGCGCCCAAAGGGCACAAGATCCAGCTTCAGCGTTTCCTGTGCATCCATGAATGGCTCTCCTCTCGATGCGATCTTGTCAGCGTTGCGCCAGCCCACTCACCCCTGCTCTTTGGCCTACGAGAGGACGGCTTCCTGCAAGCCCATGAGCCGGCACACGGCCCGCAGTGCCGCCACCACATCCCCGCGCACAAGGTGCACGTGGTTGGCTTCGAGCAGCTGCACCAGCTCCCGCGGCCGCACCGGCAGCCGCACAAAGGCGTGAGGCCAGAACGTCGTAGCACCCTGGACAGCGCTGGCGGGCAGCCCCACGGCCTCCGCGCGCAGGATGAGCAGCCGGTAGCCCTCAGGGCTGCGCGTGAGCCGCGCCAGGGTGACCGGCCCGGGCGCAAACACAAAGCTCACATGCGCGCCCCCACCGAGGTACTTGGTCGTGCACGGGCAAAGGCACACCTGCCCGGGAGGTGCAAAGCAGGTTGGCGCAGCGCCGCAGTTGGAGAGCACGTAGACGTCCTTAGCCGCATCGTAGAAGCGCACGTCCAGGAGTGCCGATGGCTCCCCGGTGGCCAGGTGCAGCAGCAGCATCGTGAGCGCCCCATCGGCATCAGCCTCGCAAGAGGTTGGCGTCACAGGCTTGGGCCCCTCCCAATCTTCAGGATCATTGAGGAGAGAGGCCGCAATGCACTCGGCCACCTGGAACTCGCTCATCTCGTAGTGGCACTTGAGCGCCACCGCATCCCACCCGAGCGCCGAGACCAGCTCCTTCATGGCCAGGTAGTGCCGCACCTGCTGCCGCAGCTTCTCCTCGGTAAGCTGCACGCCGTCGAACTCCACCTGCATCCGCTCGCACAGCCACTCCACGCCCCTCTGCACCCGTTCCTCTGGCACGCGCGCGGCCAGACGCACAACCTCCAGCTCGTCGCAGTGATCGAGATCCACGCCGAACGTAGCCATCCACTGCGCCCCATCGGCAGCTGTCGTGTAGAGCCCCATGCTGCGCCCGCCGAGCTGGCCCACGACACGCCCCCGCAACCCGGTTATGGCGCGTGCTGCCTGCAGGAAGGCGACCAGCCCTACCTGCACCTCTCTATCATCGAGCTGCCCCCAAAGCCGCATGTGCCGGAAGCCAATCTGCGTCAGGCCTCCGCCAATGGTGAGCAAGCCCACAAGCGCCGGGTAAGATGGCTCCCAGGGCGCATAGAGCAGCGTCGGCAGCCCCAGCTCCCGGAGGAGCGAGATGGCATGGTGCGGGAAGCCAAAAACCGGCTGGCAAACTATGATGGCCTGTGCACCTTCGGCGCGCAGTCGCCTGGCTGCAGCCTGTGCCTCAGCCGGGCAGTGAATGGGCTGCACCCGAAGGGCAGTTGCCCCCACCTCGCCCTGCAAGTAGTCAGCAAGCGCCTGCACATGCCCTTCGATCACCGGGATAAGCCCCTGGTGCACCCGCTCTCTCCCGTCGGAGAAGCTGAGAAGCGCCACCTTTATGTTGACCATTGAATCAGCCTCCATCGCTGCGAAGGCACACCCATGCGTCCTGGGGATCTGACGCCAAGTCGCTTTGCGCGCTCCTGCTCCCTCCTGAGAAGCAACACCCCCGCCCAACTACCCGCGCATGGCGTCAATGCGCGCTTCAAACTGCTCCATGGCTTCGGTGAAGCTCTGCGCCGTGGCGACGATTGGCGGGTAGGTGTCAAACTCCTCGGCCCTCAACCCGTCCTCCTCGTAAGCCTGCCGGAAGTACGGGATGCGCAACAGCTTGCGCAGCACCTCCTCCGGCACAGGATCCTCGATGCAGCTGCAAATTGGCTCCTCGTCGTAGGCCAGGAGGAAGGCCTCTATAATGTTGGGAAATATCGTGAGCACGGCGTCAGCCCCTGCCAGTTTCTCCAGGTGCCAGATGCGTTCCCTGCCGTCCACCGTTGGGCCCAGCCTCATGGAGGCGGCAAGCAACTTGGCCTTGTAGCCCCGCTCCTTGTAGATGGCGTAGGCGCGCTTGAAAACGGCGATGCCAGCCCAGCGCAGCTCCGCGGGGGAGAGCTCCAGGCCAAGTTCACCCGCCTGTCTCTTGAACTCAGGGTGATCCTCGAAGCGCCCGAGCATCATCACGCCATTACAGCGCCATGCCGAGAGCCCCGTGCCTCGCCTGGCAGCCTCCTGCAGGCCTTTCTCCACAGCCTCCCCCACTGCTATTAGCTGAGGCACGCTGAAGCTGAGCGTGACGGTTGTGGGGATGCCCATGGCGGTGAGCTCCCGCACTCCCTCGATGCCGGCCCTCGTCCCAGGCATCTTGATCATGATGTTGGGGGCCTTCGCGTGTGCCTCCACCGCCTGCGCAACCATCGCCTCCGCGTTGTCGTTCAGGCGAGGGTCCACCTGGCAGCAAATGTAGCCATAGCGGCGACAGCTCTCCTCAAAGATGCCGTGCAAGAGCTCGGCGCCTCTGCGCGCCATCTCAGTGAAGGCCTCCCATGCCAGCTTGCGCACTGGCCACCCGGGGTGCGCCTGGGCCATCTCTCGGACCCAGGGCGCAAGCGCCTGCGGGTCAGCTTCAAGGGCCTGCAAGGTGATCGGCTGGTTGGTTGTCGAGCCGCGCAGGTAGCCATATGGCGGGCCTTCAGGGTGAAAGAAGCGATCCAGGTGCTCGCCAAGGTGCCTCAAGCGCTGCCCGTGCCTCTCAAGCACCTCGCTGCGCCAGCGGCTGTAGACAAGCGGCGACGAATCCCACCAGATCTCGCTAGAGTTGCTGCAACGGGCAAGCCTCTCCAGAGCACTCTCGGACATGTGGATATTAGCCTCCGGCAACCATCTATCCAGGCTTCAAGAGCTTGGACATATGCTCGTACGTCAACCGCGCAGCCTCATCCGGGTCCGGGCGGGCCAAAAGCTCGGCCGAAAGGAAGCCGCCGTAACCGACCGAACGCAGAGCATCCAGAAACTGAGCGAAGGGGAAATGCCCGCAACCAGGTGGCCACCGGTTGGAATCGCCGAGGTGCACATGCCAGAGCCGCGGCCCGGAAAGGCGCACAGCTTCCCCGATGCTGGGCTCCTCGATGTTCACGTGAAAGGTATCAAGGAGCAGCCCCACGTTCGGCCGGCCGAGCTCCTCCAGGAAGGCAAGCGCCTGCGCTGCCGTGTTGAGCACGTCGGCCTCGTAACGGTTGAGCGGCTCAAGCGCCAAGCGCACGCCGCGCGCTGCCGCCACATCGGCAAGGGCACCGATTTTCTCCGCTAGTGCCACTCTCCCATCCTCTGGCCTGCCCATGGAGGAAAGCCAGCCGCGAAAGCTGCCAATGGTCACCATGGCGCCGAGCTCCGATGCCATCTCCACCAGGGCCTGCGCTCGCCTCATGGCCTCAGCGCGAACGCCTTCATCCGCGTGCAGCAGCGTGAGCCCCAGGCAGAAGGGGAGTGCGCCAGTGCCGATCGCAGGCACTGTCAGCCCCAGCCGGCTCAATTCTCTCACCAGCCTCTGGCGGTCGACTTGCTCCGGATCCAAACACATGAGCTCGACGCCAGCGAAGCCCAGCGCTGCCGCCTTCTCCAGCTTCTGCCAGAACGAGCCAGAAAGGAGCGCCACCGGGGGCACTGGCTGCACTTCCGGCGTGGCCACCACTACCGCAAGCTTCACCCTGCCTTCTCCACCGCCTGCACTTCCTGCTGCACGGCCGCGATAGATGCGTGGAGGATGCTCATGAATTCGTCCACCTGGCTCTCAGTGATAATGAGGGGTGGCGCCATGAGGATCATGTCCCCGGCCACTCCGTCCACTGAGCCCGTGCAGGAGTAAATGACCAGCCCCCGCGCGAAAGCAGCCTCCTCGAGTCGGCGGCTGACGCGCATCTCAGGCGGGAAGGGCTCCTTCGTCCCTTTATCGCGCACAAGTTCCAAGCCAAGCATGAGGCCGAGCCCGCGCACGTCTCCCACGATGTCGTACTGGAGAAGCTCTCTCAGCCGCTCCAGGAAGTAAGCCCCCACCTGCCGGCAATGTGCCACCAAGTCGTTTTCCACGAGGTAGCGCAGCACAGCGTTGCTCGCCGCACACGAGATGGGGTTGGCGTTCAGAGTGTGCCCGGCGCGGAAAGCGGAACCTTTCTTCTCCAGCGGCTCCCAGATCTCGTTGCGCGCGAGCACCGCGGCAATTGGCGCGTAGCCAGAGGAAATGCCCTTGGCCGTGGCGATGATGTCCGGCGTGACGCCCCAGTGCTCCACGCCCCACATGGCGCCCGTGCGGCCCCAGCCAGTCATGACCTCGTCAGCGATAAAGAGCACGCCGTAGCGATCGCATATCTCGCGGATGACCTGGAAGTACCCCGGAGGCGCCGGCACCGCGCCAAGAGCAGCCCCCACGACAGGCTCGGCGATGAAGGCAGCCACGTTCTCCGGGCCCTGCTGGCGGATCTCCCTCTCCAGGGCGCGCGCGCAGAGCAACCTGCACTCAGGCAGAGCCTTCTCGAACGGGCAGCGGTAACAGTAAGCGGGCGGGATGTGCGGCATGTTCACGTACATGGGCATGAACGCGCGCCTGCGGAAAGTGTGTCCGGAAAAACCCGCCACAGCGATGTTGTTGCCGTGAAAGGCCTGCCAGCGGCTGATGACAAGGTACCGGCTCGGCTCGCCTCGCTCGACAAAGTACTGGCGCGCAAGCCGTACGGCATCGTCCACTGCATCCGTGCCCGTACAGGTGAGCCATACCTTGCAAGCGTTCTTCATAGCGCCCGGGGCCAGGCTCGCAATGCGATCCCCCAGTTCCAGCGCGGCCTCGTTCGTGAAAAGATGCGCCGGGTAGAACCAAAAGCGCTCTGCCTGCGCTGCCACAGCGTCCCACACCGCGCGCACCCCGTGGCCGATCGTTACGACCACCGACGAGCCGCCCGAACCGTCAATGTAACGTCGCCCGTCCTCATCGTAGATGTATATGCCCTCAGCGCGCACCACCCTTGGGTAGCGACGCTGCCAATCCCTGTGCACAAGCACCTCGTTTGGTTCGCTCATTCGCCACCTCCACAGAGCGCTGCAGAGCTTTCACATGCGCAAGACGCGAACGCCATATGGGCCCAGCACCACTTCCCCATTCAGCCGCTCACCGGTAAGCGCATCCTCCCCGGGCCCCTGCAGGTGCGCTTCCCTCGCGGCATCGCTGTGGTTCAGGAGGAAGACTGCCCGTCCCGCTGGGCCTTCCCGGATCGCCACCTCGACCTGCTCCGGCGCTGCAATTGCGACTGGTGCCCGAACGCCGCTGCGCCGGAGGAGTGCCGGCAAAAGGCGCTCGCTCACCTCATCGCCCAAGCAGCCCACATAGAGCACGCCACCACGGCCCACTGGCTGCCAGGTGACGGCAGCACCGCCCTCATAGAGCCCACTGCCATAGCGCGCAACGACAGACGCGCCTTCGGGCTCAAGCAGCTCAAACCAGAGAGCGGCCCTAGCCTCCTCCTCGGCCCACTCCTCGGCGGTGAAACGAATGGCCACCTCAGCCCCGGCCGGGCGAGAGTCGAACTCGCGCACAGTGGCGCCCGCAAGCGGAGCAAGGAGCCCCGGCAAGGGCTTATCCACCATGCGGCTGTGCACGTCCTTTGACCCGGAACGGACGGTGAGGACAAGCACTCCGCCGTTCTCGACAAAGCTCCTCAGGTTGCGCACAGCCTCTTCGCTCACAACCGCCAGCGCTGGTGCTATGATGAGCCGGTAAGGGGAGAGATCCCCCGCTGGCTGCACAAAGTCGCAGGCCAGGTGCTGCAAGCGCAGCGCCCGGTACCAAGGCCTGTGGTAGGACCATGGGTCGCCAAGGGAGTCATTGTGCGGCTGGAACTCCAGCGCCCACAGCGAGTCATAGTCGACGATGCAAGCCACCTGCGCCCGCGGCAACGCCCCGGCAAGCAGCGGCTCCAGCTGCCGCAATTCTTGCCCTATCGTTCGTATTTCCTCGTACACTCTTCCGGGCCGCCCATCGTGCGGCAGGATCCCGGCGTGGTACTGCTCCGCGCCGATGAGCCCTGTGCGCCAGCGGAAGTAGAGTATGCCATCGGCACCGTGGGCCACCCCCTGGTAGGTGAGCAGCCGCGCCAGGCCGCGCTCCAGGTTGGCATAGGGCGGCCACTGCGGGTAGCTGCACTGCTGCTCCAGCACCCAGAAGGGCTGGCGCTTCAGGCTGCGGAAAAGCTCGTGAGACAAGGCTGCATCTACCCAGCGGGCGTTGGGGACGTAATTGTCCCAGCCAGCCACATCAAGCTCCGCGGCAAGCGCGAAGAGGTCGAGGTGAGTGTACGCCGCGGCTAGGAAATTGTGCGTGAGCGGCTGGCGTGGCGCCTCCTCGCGCACGACCCCAGCCTGCAACTGCAGGTAGCTACGGGTCGTCTCCGAGCAGAAGCGCGCGTAATCCAGCAGCAGCCCCGGGTTGTGTTTGGTGTGCGTTCTTCGCGGGATCGGGATCTGCTCCCAGCGTGTGTATATGTGGCTCCAGAAGCTTGTCCCCCACGCCTTGTTCAGCGCTGCCAGCGAGCCGTAGCGCTCTCTGAGCCACTTCCGGAACGCCTCGGCGCAGCGTTCGCAGTAGCAGCGTGCCCGGTCGAAGACGCCGAACTCGTTGTCGATCTGCCAGGCGATCACAGCCTCGTTGCCGCCATAATGGCGCGCCATGGCCCTCGCGATGATTGCGCTGCGCAGCCGGAAGGCCGGGCTATTGAGGCAAAAGTTCCCCCAGCTGCCGTAAACCATGCGTTGGCCATTCTCGTCCACCCGCAGCACATCCGGATCCAGGTCCACCATCCAGGGCGGAGCTGTCGTCGTCGGCGTGCCCATGATGGTGCTGATGCCGTGCTCGTGAAGCAGCGCCACGGCATCGTCCAGCCAACTGAAGTCGTAGCGACCCGGCTCTGGCTCGAGCAAGGCCCAGGCAAGCTCCCCTAACCGCACAACGTTGAAGCCCGCATCAGCCATCAGGTGCGCATCCTCGTGCCAGCGCTGCCGTGGCCATTCCTCGGGATAGTAATCTGCGCCAAAATACATTTTTCCTCCCGGCCCAGCCAGACAATTGCCTTCACGGCTCAAGAAGGATTGACACCGAGCCCCAACCTCAGGCTGCAACCCGCGCTACCGCCGCTGTTGCGCCTTGCGCACGCCCTCCTGAGCAATGCGCTCGATCTCCGCTGCCTGCTCGGGCGTCACGGCCCAGGGCTTCTCCTCGGCCAGGATGGCGCGGGCACGCTCGTTGGCGGCTTGGCGCATGTCCTTGCCACCAGCAGCCTGCCACGCATCCCACGTGTCCCTGTTGGTGAGCGTGGGCTGCCAGCGGTCCTTACGGTAAAACTCGCGTGTCTCTTTCTGTGTGAGGAAGTGGCCTCCTAGCGGCCCTACGCGAGCAAGCAAGTCCACCGAGAGCGTGTAGTCGTTGACCTCGAACCCCCTGGCAATGCGGAAAGCCGCACCGATGATCTCCTCGTCGATGAGCACCTGCTCGTAGCTTGCCAGCAACATCTGTTCCATCATTCCGTACGACAGGTGCACGAAATTGGTCCCCGCCAGGATATTGGTGAGCACTTGCAGGGCGCGCTCGTAGCCGGCCTGCGCATCGGGCAGCTTGGCATCAATCCCGGTGCCACCCTGATACGGCAGCCCGAACATATGGGCCACCTGAGCGGTGCCAGCGTGAATCAGGCACGTCTCCGGTGCAGCGCCGGAGTAAGCACCATTGGCCATATCCATGATTCCCGAAGCGATGGAGAAAATGCATGGCACGCCCGGGTTCACGAGCTGCGCCAGCACCACCCCGGCAAGCACGTTGGCTCCCTGCTCCACCAGGGTGCCAGCAATTGGCGCTGGCGTGGTCGCACCGCAGAGGGCATCCACCTCAATGTATAGCGGGATGCCATGCCTGGCCGATTCCATGAGCACCTCGGAATTCTGCTTCTCATGCTTGAGTGGGCTCACCATGCACACCACTTCCGTGAAGGTGGGCCGCCGCTTCACCTCTTCCTCGCTCCCCTGGAAGACGGCTGCCATCTTGATCTGATCGCGCACGGATTCGGCGCTCTGCGCCTGAGAGTAGTAGTTGCGCTTGCTGATGGAATAGCAGGTGGCAAAGTTGATGAGCTCGTAGCCAAGCTCCGGAACATCGCTTGGCACCACGATCTGATGCATGATGTCCAGGTTTGGCATTTCCTCGAGCAAGCGCGTGAGATCTATCAGGTCCTGGCGGGTTGCCGGCCTGTGGTTGCCGTCCAGATCGAGGACCGAGAGGGCACAAGAGCCGCCAATGGTGTAGACGCGCTCCAGATCCACCTTCACATCATACTCCGGCGTTTTGCCGTAGAGGGTGAAACGGCTTGGCGCTGTGGCCAGAGCCTTCTCCAGCAGGTGCTCTGGGATCTTGACGACACTTGTGCTCCAATCCACCCGCGCTCCATGGTCGGCAAGGAGCTCAAGCGCCGGCCGGTAGTCCATCAGCACCCCAACCTCTGCCAGCACCTCGACGATGGCAAAGCGGATCTGATCCAGATCATCTTCGCGTATGAACTTGAGCAGACCGCCGCGAATTCCCCTTCTGGGCATTGATCCAACCTCCTCTACTTTTCCAGAAACCAAGTGGCGTCGAAGCACGCAGGCTGTCACTGGGCTTGCTCTTTGATCCCGAGCAGCTCGCGGACCACGCGCACGGCCGCCACGGCGTCATCCCCATAGCCATCGGCGCCAATCTGCTTGGCATAGGCGGGCGTGACCGGCGCGCCACCCACGACCACCTTCACCTTCTCTCGCAGGCCACGCTCCTCCAGCGCCTCGATGACCCGCCGCATGTACGGCATCGTGGTCGGCAACAGGGCCGACATCCCGAGCACCTGCGCATTGTGCGCCAGGACGCTCTCGAGGAACTTCTCGACGGGGACGTCCACACCCAGATCGACGACGTCAAAGCCGTGCGCGCTCAGGAGCGTAGCAACAATGGACTTGCCGATGTCGTGGATGTCCCCCTTGACGGTGCCCATCACGATGGTGGCCAGCGCCTCACGCTTGATCCCCCTTTCGGCGATAGCCCGCTCGAGGACAGCCATACCCTTCTTCATGGCCTCAGCTGCCATCATGAGCTCCGGCAGGAAGTACTCCTTGCGCTCAAACCGACGCCCAACCTCGGTGATGCCAGGTATCAGCCCCTGGTTGATCGCCTCCAGCGGCTCGATGCCCTGTTCGAGCGCCTGCCTGGCCAGAGATTCCACCTGCTCCGCCTCGCCATCGATCACTGCCTGCTGCATCTTGCTGAAAAGCTCTGTTCGCTCCACCAAAACTCCTCCTACGATGCATATTCTTCAGGGCATGTTTTATTGCTGTTGAGCTACATCTCCACCACGGCTTTGAGGCACTCCTCACGCCGCTCCCTGGCTGTTGCTATTGCCTGCGGCAGCTGGGCAAAGGGCAGCCTACAGGTCACGAGCGGGTCAAGCTCCACCAAGCCCGCGTTCACGAGTGCTGCCACGCGCGGCCAAGCCTGCGGCGCATTGCCAGTGGGGATGAAGAGCACCTCCCGCCAGATGGCATCCATCAGGTCCACCTCCGCCCTGTGCCCGGCTGGGATGCCAAAAAGGAGCACGCGTCCGCCGCTCTGGCAGTATCTGCTGGCAGCGAGAATGCTCTCGCGGCTACCGACTGTCTCCACCACAACGTCAAACCGCCGCCCCTCGAGGCGCTCTGCCTGCCCCTGCAGCCGAACGTTGATGGCCTCATCGGCCCCATAACGGCGCGCAAGCGAGAGCCGCCCCTCCCTTGTGCCGGTGATCGTAACGTGGCTTGCCCCCTGGAGCTTGAGCAGCCTGCCAAAGAGGATCCCCGTAATGCCGCAGCCCAGCACAAGAGCCGTCTCCCCAGCAAGCAGGTGCAGCTTATCCAC